>UQTN01000106.1 GCA_900543945.1 uncultured Collinsella sp.
CCGATCCGGCCCTCAGGGTATCGGGTTCCCACATTCATCCGTACATGTACGGATGAATGTGGGAGGTGTTCGGATAAAGTCGATAATCAAGGTCTGGGGAAACGTCCGCAGGAGAGGGCATGGGCGGTGTGAACATATGCATCTCTACCTGCTAAAATATAGGCATCGTTATTCGGCTCCTGAGTGGAAAGGAGACGGTCATGCAGTACGAGATCGGCGGAGGGGCTTTCCCGGTTGTTACATGCAACCTTAGCGATGGCGAATCCATGATCACCGAAAGCGGCGCCATGGCTTGGATGACCCCCAACATGGAAATGTCTACCTCGGGCGGTGGCATCGGCAAGATGTTCTCCAAGGCTTTTTCGGGTGAGGCATTGTTCCAAAACATTTGGACCGCGCGTGGCGATGGCATGATCGCGTTTGGCTCCTGCTTCCCCGGCCGCATCGTGCCAATCGAGATCGGTCCGGGCAAGAGCTGGATTTTGCAGAAGCGTTCGTTCCTTGCCGCGGAAAGTGGCGTCGAGTTGAGCATTCACTTTAACAAGAAGGCAAAGGCCGGCGTCTTTGGCGGCGAGGGCTTTATCATGCAGAAGCTCACGGGCTCGGGTGTTGCTTTTGCCGAGATCGACGGCGACCTGGTTGAGTACGAGCTCGCTGCTGGCCAGCAGATGATTGTGGATACCGGCAACGTGGCCGGCTTTGAGGAGACCGTGAGCATCGACGCTCAAATGGTCAAGGGCGTCAAAAACATCATGTTTGGTGGCGAGGGCGTGTTCAACACCGTGCTCACCGGTCCCGGTCGCATCTGGTTGCAGACGATGCCCATTTCCAATCTTGCGGCAGCAGTGGCCTCGATGACCAACAACAATAACTAGTCCGCATAGGATAGCGCGCGGCGGGCTTACCCTGTCGCGCGCTTTTTTGCTGGCAAACGCCTCGCTTATAGAGTGTGGCTGCGCTGCTACAGCGAGCGTTGTCATCTCGTCACCCTGATAGCTTGCGGCAAGCGTGGCAATGAGGAGTGAGAATTTGAGTGCTCAGTCCCAAGGCATAATGGCGGCCATGCCAACAAGCAAAAACGAGTTGCCGGTGTCACGGAAAGGCAGGCGTCGGTCGATTCCACGTGAGACGGCTGTGCCGATCTGCACGGCCGCCCCTGCGCGTCCCGCGCTGCCCCCAAAGAGGTACGTTTCCCCATATAAAACCTGCCAAAATAAACCTGTCTCTTTTTGATAGGTGCGAAATGGGTAATACTAAAGAGTTATCCGACCAGATGGGAACCGATCGATGGCCTATATCGAATTTAAAGACGTCATCAAAGCATACGGCGAGGGCGATGCCCGCATTCACGCGCTCGACGGCGCGAGCTTTACCGTTGAGCGTGGCGAGCTTGCCATTATCTTGGGCGCTTCGGGCGCCGGTAAAACCACGGCGCTCAACATTCTGGGTGGCATGGATACGGCGACTTCCGGCACCGTGACGGTGGACGGGCGCGATGTGAGCTCCGCTAACGAGGCGCAGCTCGTGGAATACCGCCGCGCCGACGTCGGCTTTGTCTTCCAGTTCTACAATCTGGTCCCCAACCTGACGGCGCTCGAAAATGTTGAGCTTGCGGCGCAAATCTGCCCCGATTCGCTCGATGCCGAGCAAACGCTTTGCCAGGTTGGCCTGGGCGACCGCCTTGCTAACTTCCCCGCGCAGCTATCGGGCGGCGAGCAGCAGCGTGTGTCCATTGCCCGCGCGCTGGCCAAAAACCCCAAGCTGCTTCTATGCGACGAGCCCACGGGCGCCCTCGACTACAAAACCGGCAAGCAGATCTTGCAGCTGCTGCAGGACACCTGTCGCAAGCAAGGCATCACGGTCATTATCATCACCCACAACTCCGCGCTGGCGCCCATGGCCGATCGCCTGATCCGCTTTAAGAACGGCCGCGTGGAGAGCGAGACGGTCCAGCAAAATCCCGTGCCGATCGAGACGATCGAGTGGTAGCGCCCATGAATCAGGACCGCCAAAACAGCCAACGCCGCGACGCGCAGAACACGGAGCGAGAGCAGGATTTTACGACCTACCGCACTGCCCAAAGCTCAAACGATATGGTGCCGGCGGTGTTTCGCCGTGGCATCTACCGCACAATCCGAGGCAGTCTTAAGCGCTTCTTGTCCATCGTGGTCATCACCGCGCTCGGCGTGAGTGTGATGTGCGGTCTTAAGGCGGGCTGCGAGGACCTGTGCGATTCGGTTGAAGCCTATTTTGACCAGCAGAATGTCTATGACATTAATGTGCAGTCGACCTATGGTCTTACGCGTGACGATCTTGCGGCCATTCAAGAGGTCGACGGCGTCGAGACGGCCGAGGGTATCTACACCGAGACCGCCTACACCGCCGTGGGCACAACGCGCGAGCGCGTGGTCGTGCAAAGTCTCTCCAAGGAGAACATCGATCAGCCAGTGCTCGTGAACGGCGATTTGCCCGAGGGCGCCGATGAGGTCGCGGTAACTTCGAAGTTCCTGAAGGCTTCGGGCAAAAAGCTCGGCGATACGGTGAGTTTTGCCGCCAATGACGCGAGCTCGTCGAACCAAAGCGCCAAGGATCAGTTTGCCGCGGGCGAGTACACCATTACGGCCGAGGTCCTCGATCCTACCGACGTGAGCTCCGACTCGACAGTCAACGCCTTTCGCGCTGCTTCGGCGGCGGACTATAAGTTCTATGTGAGCGAGGATGCTGCGACATCTTCTTCCTACTCCGCGGTCCACGTGGTCGTCGAGGGAGCCAAGAGCCTCAACTCCTATTCGGATGCCTACACGACAAAGATCAACGAGGTCAAAGGCAATATCGAGAAGATCCGCGAGGAGCGTGAGAAGGTGCGCGTCCAGGAGTTGACGGTTGACACGCCGACAAGCTTGGATACGGCCGAGCGTCAGGCCGCCATGCTCTTTGGGATCGAGCAGGACAACATCAATCGCATGGCCGAGGGCAGCGACGAGCGTGCGCAGGCGCAAGCCGACCTGGACCAGCGCCGCGCCGCCGCCGACCAGCAGTTTGCCGATGCCCGCGCCGAGCTCTCTGACCTAGGCGAATGCACCTGGTACATCCAGGACCGCGGCAATATCGCAAGCTACTCGAGCGTCGAGAGCGATAGTTCTTCGATCGAGGCCATCGCCACGGTGTTCCCGTTCATCTTCTTTATCGTCGCCGTGCTTATCAGCCTCACCACCGCCACCCGCATGGTCGAGGAGGAGCGCACACTAATTGGCCTGTACAAGGCGCTCGGCTATTCACGCGGGCGTATCCTGTCCAAATATGTGGACTACTCGCTGTGGGCGTGTCTGATCGGTGGCGTGCTCGGCAATATCATCGGATTTGTGGGTCTGCCGCTGTTCTTGTTTACGGTGTTCGACGACATGTACTCGCTGCCCCAGATGCTACTTTCGTACGACATCGTGTCCTCGATCGTTTCGGTGGCGCTGTTTGCCGTGGGCGTGGTGGGAGCCACGATTATCGCCTGCCGCCACGAGATGGCCGAGACCCCTGCCTCGCTCATGCGCCCCAAGGCTCCGCGCGCCGGTTCGCGCATTCTGCTCGAGCGCATCGGCTTTATCTGGCACCGCATGGGCTTTTTGAACAAGGTCGCTGCACGCAACCTGTTCCGCTACAAAAAGCGCGCCTTTATGACCATCTTTGGCATTGCGGGATGCACGGCGCTCGTGATCTGCGGTATGGGTATCCGCGATACGTCGGTCGCGCTGTCGCCCAAGCAGTACGGGCACATCACGCGCTACGACTTGCTGGCGGTCGCCAACCCCGACGATTTTTCGCAGACGTGCGCAGCACTGGATGAACGCAGTGCAGCCAAGGATTCCAACGTGACGGTGACTTCGACGCTGCCAATTATGACAGACAACGTCACCTTTACATTTGGCGGTAAGAGCGAGACCGTGCAGCTCATCGTGATTCCCGACGACCGCACGGGTGACTTGGGCGATTACGTGCGCCTGGAGGATGAGTCCAAAGAACCGCTCGCCCTGCGTGACGGGGATGTGTATTTGAGCAAGAGCTCTCAGCTGGTGCTGGGGATCAAGCCGGGTGACACGGCTCACGTCCAGGATTCGTCGCTCAATGTTGCCAAGGTCAAAGTCAGCGACATCTCGCTCAACTATCTGGGCAATACGCTTTACATGACGCAGGGCACCTATGAGCGCGCGTTCGGTCGAAGCGCGCGCCTTAACGGCATCCTTGCGCTGCTTAAGGGTTCGTCGGCCGATCAGATTGCGTTTACCGACCGTCTTAAGAGCGATGGTTGGATTGCGCTGTCGAGTACCGCCGAGCATTGGGAAAACTATGAGGCAAACTTTACGATTATCAATTCGGTCGTGGTGCTTGTGACCTTTATGGCGGCGTGCCTGTCGTTTGTGGTGGTATTTACGTTGTCTAACACCAACATCTCGGAGCGCGAGCGCGAGCTGGCGACTATCAAGGTGCTGGGCTTCCGTCGCGGCGAGGTGCACCACTACGTCAACAAGGAGACGTTAATCCTCACGGCGATTGGCGCCGCGTTGGGCGTGCCGCTGGGTAGCCTGCTGGCCGAGAGCTTTACGTACATTCTGCAGATGCCGTCGCTCTACTTTGACGTTGAGGTCGAGCCGCTGAGTTATGTGCTCGCCGTAGTGCTTTCCTTTGCCTTTACGTTTATCGTCAACCTCGCTACCAATCGCACCCTCAATAAGATCGACATGGTCGGCGCCCTCAAGAGTGCCGAGTAACCTGCCAAAAAGGGACAGGTTTATTTTGGCAGGTTTTATCTGGGCAAACGCCGGACAACCATTAGGTGGCCCGGCGTTTGCCCCGTTTTGCCGGGGATGTCTGTCGTTCAGTGCTCTTACTGGCCAATCCAGTGTTGCGCATAGCTCTTAATGTCCTCGGTAAAACCGTCAAGGTCGTCAAGGGTGATCACGCTGTCGATAAGCAAATTGGCTATCTCGCGGTGCATTGTGCTGCGGCGAATGTCGTTTGCAATTACGCCTGAGGACAGCTTGTCTCTATTGAGGTGCTCTTCTAGTGCCCAAAATCTACTGGACGCTTCACTGTCGCCGTTCAGTATCTCAACATACTGGCCGATGAGCTTTTCCATATAACGTTCTTGCCATTGAGGAAGCATTTTCTTAAACAGCTTCCAGTCGCTTTCGGCTACGTCGCGCATATGTCCTCCGCTCGTTAAACGGGCTTTTCCATTTGCCTTTCATTCTATTTGGTTTTCGCTCACAGGCGTGGATGAGAGGCTCTCTTTAGCCTTCGAGATTGAGCTTGAATGGGTCGTATGTCATAAAATGGGCCTATCTATTACGTTTGCTACCACACCCTCGACCATGACAAAGATTATGAAATTAAAACCGCAGGTAGAGGGCTTGCCAATTATCGGAAAAGGCGGGTATGGTCGGCCTTCTCGAGTTAAACGTAGTAAATGGGCCCTTTTCTTGGTGTGCGGTCAGTTCAATGCTAATCTCCGTGCCGGAACTGACCCAGTTGTTTGTAAGTTGCGGTGATATAGGGACTGTTTGGCGCTTTGGAGCCTCAAAACAGTCCCTATATCACCGCAACTTGAAAGGGGCGGGCGGTGTCGGATGAGTGGCGCTGGCTGGTTGGGGCGGTTTAGGCCTGCTTGCGGCACTTCCATTGTTTGCGACACCAGCGCATGAGCGCCTTTACGATGGGAGTCGTGATGAGGATGATCCATGCGGGATGGGGCTGTCCCAAACAGAGCCACATGTAGAGGAACCAAGCGATGGCGGCTGCCGGGTAGATGACCTCGATCAGCTTAGACAGGTGGCGTCGATCGATGAAGTCACCAATCGCGTAGTAGACGGGAACCAAAAAGACGAGGAAGAGCCCCATGCCCCATGTGCCGTAGACAATGCCAAGCACCAGATAGGCAAGAGTGACAAGTGCGGGGAAGGGGAATTTGTTCCATGCACGTCCGACCTTGGTGTGGAAATGCCTACCATGATGGTCGAGCTTGTCGTGTGCTTCCTTCCAGCTGGAAAACGTCTCGCCATCGATGGTGACGGTGCCGTTGTCATTGGTACGCACGCTATGTCCATCGTCCTCAAGCGTATCGATATGCACGCCGCCCGGCCCCACATGCACCTCTTCGCCCTTGCGCTCGTTGGTCACATGGATGCCGCTCCAGCCAACATGGACTTCCTCGCCTTTATTGGGATCAATGACGTGGATACCGCGCGCGAGGGAAATATCGACAAGTGGTTTGTCGCCGCAATCGGCGTGCTCGGCAGAATCCTCAGCCTCATCTGAAGCTTTGGTGCCGGCGTTGCTGTCCTGTGCCTCATCATCAGCCTGTGAGTCATCAGCGCTAGCCACCGCCACCCCATACAGCAGCTCATCCAGCGACACGCCATACAGCGAGGCGAGCGCAATAAGGTTATCGGTATCGGGTGAGGACTCGCTGCGCTCCCATTTACTAACAGCCTGGCGGCTTACGCCCAGCTGGGCAGCAAGCGCCTCCTGAGAAAGCCCGGCAGCTTTACGGCGATCGACGAGGCGCTGTGCCATCGCAAGATCCATGGTGGTTCCTTTCGTTTGATGGTCGAATCGAATGAGCCGAGTATGCCGAGAACAACCGGTAGCGACCACCATTTCTAGTTAGAATCTGCTCCGACCCTACCGCAACTACCGGTAGCAACCCCTAACGACCAGCCATTTTAGGACAAATGTCAGTGCAAGTAGCAGCCAAGAGTCCCCACTCAGTAAGTTACGGTGGAATAGTTTCTAGATTCAGCCATTTGCGGGCTAAGCGGGAACTATTTCACCGCAACTTAATTTCAGACCAGGCACCCGCAGCAAGAAGACGAATAGCCCCGGCGAGTATGTAAACGCAGGGCCCTCCGACCCCGCCCGACGATTTCGATTGGCGACCTTTGACGGAGTCAAGGGAGGAGCCAAATCGAAATACGTCGGGCGGGGTCGGAGGGC
>UQTN01000107.1 GCA_900543945.1 uncultured Collinsella sp.
GCCAGCCCGTGGGAGGCCAGGGCGCCGCTGACCGGTGGACGGCACCGAGCCGTCGGATGACTTGAAGAAGGGGGAGGCCTCGCGGCCTCCCCCTTTTTTTGCGTTTTATAAAGAGCTGTAATACAAGAACTCGCCTTCTTTTAGCTTGTCTTACTGTTTGGCTGTATTTTGAGTCCTTCTTTTGTATTTGCGCGATAATAACTCCCATTGGCGTTAGGGAGGACTTGATGTTTACCGTTTTTGTCTTGGGCAATATTGCTTCGGGTAAGTCGACTGCCTGCCGCTATCTCGAATCTCATGGCGCCATGCTTATCGATCTGGACGAGCTTGCCAAATCGCTGTATGTGCCAGGCTCCGATATCGTCAATGCCCTCGCGGAAGAATTTGGCTGGGATATTTTGGATGAGGAGGGCGGCATTCGCCGCAGCATCCTCGCTTCTCGAGCTTTCGCTTCTCCTGATTCGGTCGCACGGCTCAATGACCTTGTGCACCCCGTTCTCATTGAACAGCTTTCGCTTAGGATTCTCGATCCGGTTTGTTGTACGGTTTCGTCCCCCCGTTATCCCTTTGCGGTTGTCGAGGTTTCTGCCCCGACTGGTTTTGAGGATGCTTTTGGCCTGGCTGATGAAATTCTGGTTATCAGTGCTCCTTTGGCAGTTCGTCGCGAGCGTGCCATTCATCGTGGTATGGAGTCCTCTGATTTTGATGCTCGCTCTGCATGCCAACCTGATGAGGCTTCGCTTTGCAATCTCGCTACGACGGTAATCGATAATGCGGGAGGCGATAATTCGCTCTTTGAACAACTGGACGCATGGCTTGTGCGCCATGGCTTCGGGGATGTAACGGATAAGGAGGAGGCCGATGCCTAAGACACGTTTCTTTACGTGGTATCGCGTTGCGCCACTTGCCGTTGTGCTCGTCTTCGGCTTTATTTCGCTCGTCTACTCGTATGCTCCTGCCGCCTTCTTTAAGCCTTTGTATCCAATTGACTACGAGGCGTATGTAAAGCAATCGAGCATTTCGCACAATCTTGATCCATATCTGGTGTGTGCTGTCATAAAGTCGGAATCGAATTGGGATCCCGAGGCTGAGTCGAATCAAGGCGCTCGGGGATTGATGCAGCTGATGCCCGAGACTGCCCAGGATATGATTGCCAAGGGTCTTGTCGATGGTAGCGAGTATTCCGCCGACAACCTTAACGATCCCGCTACGAACATCGAGTTTGGCTGTGCGTATCTTTCGTATCTTCTAACGTATTTTAACGGGTCGACTGACAGCGCCATTGCCGCCTATAACGCCGGCATGGGCAATGTCGACGGATGGGCGCAGCAGAGCACGTCGCTTCATAATGCAATCACCTTTCCCGAGACGCAGGCGTATCTGATTCGTGTCAATAATGCCTGGGTTCGCTACAAGACCCTCTATCCCGATCGGTTCGTATAGGACTATGCCTGCCGCCTGCGTATACTGCAGATATATGAGTTAGGAGTATCCATGGCGGAATTTGAAGTTGAGCGTGTTGGAGGAGAGCTCAAACGTTTTGGCGTTGAGGGCTCTGAGGTGCCGTTTGAGGTCGTGTCTCCATACGAGCCCGCTGGTTCCCAGCCTAAGGCCATTGAGTCGCTTGTGCAGGGTGTGAGGGACGGAGATCGCTATCAGGTTTTGCTGGGCGTGACTGGTTCGGGCAAGACCTTCACGATGGCTAAGACTATTGAGGCCCTGGGGAAGCCGACGCTGGTCATGGCTCCCAATAAAACGCTCGCCGCTCAGCTTGCGAGCGAGCTCAAAGAGTTCTTTCCCAACAACGCTGTGGTCTACTTTGTCTCGTACTACGACTACTATCAGCCCGAGGCGTATGTGCCGCAAAGCGATACATATATCGAGAAAGACTCCTCGATTAACGAAGAGGTCGAGATGCTGCGCCATCAGGCGACCGCGTCACTGCTCTCTCGACGCGATGTGATCGTTGTCGCATCGGTCTCGTGTATCTATGGCATTGGCTCTCCTGAGGACTATGCGGGTCTGGCTCCAAACGTCGACAAGAAGGTGCCGCTCGAGCGCGATGACTTTATCCATGCACTTATCGACATTCAATATGATCGCAATGACTATGACCTGGCGCGCGGCACGTTCCGCGTGCGCGGCGATGTTGTCGACGTGTATCCGCCTTATGCCGAGCATCCGTTGCGGTTTGAGTTCTTTGGCGACGAGGTCGAGCTGATTGCCGAGATCGATGAGGTTACCGGTGAGATGGTTCGTGAGTACGAGGCCATCCCCGTATGGCCGGCATCGCACTACGTGACCGAGAAGCCGAAGGTCAAGGCAGCTCTGAAATCGATCAGCGAAGAGTGCGAGAAGCGCGTGGCGGAGCTCAAGGCGACCGACAAGTTGCTCGAGGCGCAGCGTCTGCAGCAGCGCACCGATTATGATCTTGAGATGCTCGAGACGATGGGCTTTTGCAACGGCATCGAGAACTACTCGCGTCATCTGGACGGTCGCAAGCCGGGTGAGCCGCCGTTTACCCTGATCGATTACTTTCCCAAGGACATGCTCTGCATCATCGATGAGAGCCATGTGACGGTGCCGCAGATTCGCGGCATGCACGAAGGCGACCGCTCGCGTAAGGTGACGCTGGTGGAACACGGTTTTCGCCTGCCCTCGGCGCTCGATAACCGCCCACTTCGTTTCGATGAGTTTGAGGCGAGGATCCCCCAGTTCATCTATGTTTCGGCCACGCCGGGCGACTATGAGCTGCGGGTGAGCCAAAACGACGTTGAGCAGATTATTCGTCCGACCGGTCTGCTCGACCCCAAGATTGATGTGCGTCCGGTTCGTGGACAGATTGACGATCTTGAGGACGAGATTCGCGAGCGCGTGGTGCGCAAGGAGCGCGTACTGGTGACCACGCTCACCAAGCGCATGGCCGAGGACCTGACCGACCATCTGCTTGATGCCGGCATTAAGGTCAATTACATGCATTCTGATACGGCGACAATGGACCGTGTCGAGATCCTGCGAACGCTGCGCGAGGGCAAGATCGATGTTCTCGTTGGCATCAACCTGCTTCGCGAGGGCTTGGATCTTCCCGAGGTCTCACTGGTGGCAATTCTCGATGCCGATAAGGAAGGCTTCTTGCGCAACCGCCGTTCGCTGATTCAGACGATTGGCCGCGCGGCCCGTAACGCCGATGGCGAAGTCATCATGTATGCGGACGTTGTGACCGATTCGATGAAAGAGGCCATCGAGGAGACACAGCGCCGTCGCGAGATTCAGATGGCATATAACGAAGAGCATGGCATCGTGCCCAAGACGGTGCGCAAGGCCATCAACGACATCTCAAGTTTTATTGCCGAGGCCGAAAAAACCGTGGGTTCCAAGGGACGCTCGAAGGGCGACTCTCTTGGCCATGGCGCATTCTATACGCCCGATGAGTCGGGCGAGGGCGGCATACCGGAAACGGTGGCGCCCGAGCAGACACTTGCGGAGCAGTTGGAAGAACTGCCGCATGACGAGCTTGTGCGGATTGTCGAAACCATGGAAGAGGATATGCGCAACGCTTCTGCCGCCATGGACTTTGAGGAGGCGGCGCGCCTGCGCGATGCCGTCGTTCAGATTCGGGCGATGCTTGAGGGTGCGTCTGAGGACGAGACGATCGAGCGCTTACGTTCGCAGGCCCGCAAGGGTTCCACGTTCGCATCGGGCAGAAAGCGCCAGGGTGCACGGTTTAAGAAATAGCGAACAGGCCCCGAGTTCCCTGTGGAGCTCGGAGCCTATGTCTTTTGCGCGCTGGAATTCGTGCGTTAGAGGTCTGCGATCAGGGCTTCGGCACAACGGATGCCGTCGGTGGCCGCGCTCATGATGCCGCCGGCATATCCAGCTCCCTCACCACAAGGGTAGAGGCCCGGGGTCGACACGGCATGGCATGTTCGGTCTCGGGCGACGGTGACCGGTGAGCTCGAGCGGGTCTCCACGCCGGTAAGAACGGCGTCGGGGCGGTCGTAGCCGCGTAGCTTTTTCCCGAGTAGGGGAAGTCCCAGGCGGAGCGACTCGACGATATGCTGCGGCAGGGCTTCGTCAATTGCCGTCCAGGTCACACCGAGCGGATAGGTGGGCTTTACCTTTCCGGGCGCCTTGCTGGCACGTCCTGCGAGGAAATCTCCGACGAGCTGTGCCGGTGCGTTCCAGTTGGAACCGCCCAGGCGATAGGCGGCCGCCTCGCAGGCACGCTGGAGCTCGATGCCGGCGAGCGGGTCATCGTTGGGAAGGTCCTCGGGTGTGACGTTAACGAGCAGGGCGGCATTTGCGTTGCGTCCGTCGCGGGCATTGAGACTGGCGCCGTTGACGCACAGGTGGCCCTGCTCGGAAGAGGCGGCGACAACCTGCCCGCCGGGGCACATGCAAAACGAGAACACGCTGCGGCCGTTGGGAAGATGGGCAACAAGTTTGTAGGGGGCCGCCCCGAGCGCTGGATGTCCCGCCGAGGCTCCATATTGGGCTCGGTCGATGTCGCGCTGCGGATGCTCGATGCGAACGCCCATGGCAAAGGTCTTTTGTGCGAGGGCCACGTTGTGGTCCTTAAGGAGCTTAAAAATATCGCGAGCAGAATGCCCGCAGGCGAGGATGAGGTGCTTTGTCTCAATTGGCTCGTAAGCGGCGTCTTGGGACGATTGGACATCAATACCGGTGATGGCGCCAGACGCGTCGATGCGAATGTCGACGAGCTTCGTTCGATAACGGACGACACCTCCGAGCTGCTCGATGCGCTGGGATATAGCGGTGACAACCGTGGGAAGGATGTCGGAGCCAATGTGCGGCTTGGCATCCCACAGAATATCGCGGGGCGCACCCGCCTCGACGAAGGTTTCGAGGATAAGGCGATGGGCGGGATTTTTGGTTCCCGTATTGAGCTTGCCGTCCGAGAAAGTCCCCGCGCCGCCCAGGCCAAACTGGATATTGCTCTCGGGGTCGAGGATGCGCTCCTTTAGAAAGAGGTCGATCGCCTGCGAGCGGCGAAATGCCGGGTCGCCGCGCTCGATGAGCAAGGGCTTAAGACCTGCTTCGGCGAGCGTAAGCGCAGCGAAAAGGCCGGCGCATCCGGCGCCGACAACGACAGGGCGTTCTTGAGGTGCGTCGGAGGCGGGGGAGGGGAATGAAGGCTCATCGTCTTCTATCGCGCGTACGCGCGAGCGGTCACGCTCGGCAACGCTGTCGACCGCTTCTCGCTCGAGGTGGGGACTAGTCAGCTCAACACGAAAGCTCAGGATAAAATGGACGTCTCGTTTTTTGCGAGCGTCGATTGACTTGCGGTGGAGCTCGATGGACTTGATCTCGGAGTCCTTGCAACGTAGGACGCGCTTGGCGACTCGCTTGCCAACAATGAGACAGGCATTTTCATCGCCGGCTTCATCGAGCGACGCGTTGACTTGGGTGATTTCAATCATCGAGGTCTCCTTAGAGGCAAGAAAGAGGCCGTCCGGTATCCCAGACGGCCCGAATGCGTTTTTGATTATAGACTGCGCGGCTACAGGCTGCTTGCAGCGCGAATGCCCGAGATCCAGGCCCACGCAAGGTTAAAGCCTCCGCAATCGGCGTCGATGTCGAGCGCTTCACCGCAGACGTAAAGCGGGGCGTCGACAACGCTGCGCGCGCGCAGGCTGGGTGTTGAGATGCTCTCGACAGATATGCCACCACGCGTGACCTGTGCTGAGCGCTCCTCGGCTGTTCCCTCGACGAGCAACTTAAAGTGCTTGAGGATCGAGACCAGGTGGATGACATCGTTGGAGCCTGGATGGCACTGCTCGAACGCTGTGCAGACGACGCGGGAGAGTTGCGGGGCGAGCATGCCGTCGAGCCAACGGGGATCACGGGGCGAAAAGCCGCCGAGCAGCTCAACACGCCGGTTGAGCATATCGAGCAACTGGTCTTTGGAGAGGTCGGGGAAAACGTCGAGCAGGATCGTATCGCCGTGCTGGATACGACGAGAGAGGTTGAAGACAGCGACGCCCGAGATACCGAAGGTTCGAAACAGCACTTCACCGTCTTCGTGCCAGAGCTCATTATGATTGCGGGCGAGCGTCAAGCGGGCGCGGACGCGCAGGCCATCCAACGTCTTGAGCGCTGCCCGATCGCCAACGACCGTTGCCGATACGGGGCAGAGGACGGGGCGTAGCGAAGTGAGGGGGAAGCGAAACATATCGGCGATACCGGTGGGGTTGCCGCCCGTGGCGATAATTACGGCATGTGCCTGCAGGGCCTCGTTCTTGCGAGGGACATCGGCGAGCGCCTTCCGAAGCGAGCGGAGCTCCGATTTTCGGTCGTCGTGCTTTTTTGCCTTGAGCGCCCGCGCTGGACGGTCTATTTGGAGTGCCCAGCCTTCGGAAGCTTTGCGCGCCGAGGCAACGTTGGCCCCGCAGATTAAGGTGATACCTAGGCGGTCGCAAGCGTTGAGAAGTGCGTCGCGCACCGATTCGGCGCGAAGGGAGCGCGGGTACAGCCGGCCTTCCTCGGAGGTTGTCATGATGCCCAGCGAGGAGAAGAAACCCATAAGCTCTTGTTCGGGCTGGGGGACCATGACGGATTCGACGAATGCGGGGTGGTTATACCGCTGAGGATCAATCGATTCGTTGGAGAGGTTGCAACGGCCGTTACCGGTCGCAAGGAGCTTGAGGCCGCAGGCGACATCGCGCTCAACGATGCAGACGCTTTTGCCGGCGCGTGCGGCCGTAATGGCGG
>UQTN01000108.1 GCA_900543945.1 uncultured Collinsella sp.
AAGTTGCGGAACAGGTAGCCCCCGAGCTCACTGAGGCTTCGGTCCGTTCCGCGGCAGGGGAGGGCACATTGCCTGTTGAGCCCGCTGCGCCTGTCGAGGCCAACGAAGTTCCCGTTGTCGATCCGGCTTTGCGCCCGCACCGTCGCGGTCGCAAGCCCAAGGCCTTTGTCGAGGCAGAGAAGGCCGCAGCAGCAGCCGCCGCCGCTCGGGATGCTGCGGCGACCGCCGAGTCTGCAACCGCTGCCGATGCACCCGTCCAGGATGCTACGACTTCCGAGGCCGCTCCCGCCGATGCCGAGCCCGCCGACGTCCGTCCCGGTCGCAGCCGTCGTACTGCTGCTAAGCGCACGTCCAAGGCCAAGGCTGCCAAGAAGGGTGCGTCCGAGGATTCTGCCGAGACGACCGCCGATGCGTCGACTGATGTCGCCAAGGCCCAGGACGTCGAACAGCCTGCGTCCGAGAAGCCCAAGCGCGGTCGTAAGAAGTCCGTTAAGGCCAAGGCGTCCGAGCAGCAGGATGTCGAAGCGCAGGTTGATTCTGGCGCCGAGGCCAATGACGCCGCCGCGGCCAATGTTGGCACCGCCGCAACCGATGGTGCCGCCCCCGCTGAGGGCGAAGACGGCACTCGTCCCAACCGTCGCCAGCACAAGCGCAACGACGAGCGCAACGAGCGTAAGGACGACCGCAACAACGACCGTCGCAACCGCCAGCGCGATCGCAAACAGCGCAACAAGGAGCGTAATGCCGCTCCCACCGAGCCCACGCTTTCGCGCGAGGAACTCGCGGCCATGAAGGTCGCTGAGCTGCGCGAGAAGGCTAAGGAGTTCGAGATCGAGACGACCGGCAAGAAGAAGGCCGAGCTCGTCGAGGAAATCTACGTCACCGCTGCGAAGGCCGAGGGCTTCCGCGACATCAAGGGCATTCTGCAGATTCGCCCGGACAGCTCCGGCATCATCCACGCCCATGGCTACATGAAGTCCAACGACGACGCCTTCGTGCCCGCCTACCTCATCCGCTCCGCGCGCCTGCGCACGGGCGACGTCATCGAGGGCTCGCTGCGTCCTTCGCGCGGCGGCGACAAGCGCGCCGGCCTCGCCAAAATCACGACCGTCAACGGTCTGGACCCCGAGCAGATTCGCAACCGTCCCAAGTTCGGCGACCTCACCCCGGTCTATCCCAACGAGCCGCTGCGCATGGAGCACGGCAAGGACTCTATTACCGGCCGCGCCATCGACATCGTGTCACCGATCGGCAAGGGCCAGCGCGGCCTGATCGTGTCCCCGCCCAAGGCCGGCAAGACCACGATCCTCAAGAAGATCTGCCAGTCCATCTCGATTAACAACCCCGAGGTGCACCTCATCTGCCTGCTCGTCGACGAGCGCCCCGAAGAGGTCACCGATATGCAGCGTTCCATCAAGGGCGAGGTTGTGGCGTCGACCTTCGATATGCCCGCCGACAACCACACTCGCGTGGCAGAGCTCGTTATCGAGCGCGCCAAGCGCATCGTGGAGCTGGGCGGCGATGTTGTGGTGGTGCTCGACTCCATCACGCGTCTTGCCCGCGCCTACAACTTGGCGGCGCCCGCCTCAGGCCGCATCCTTTCGGGCGGCGTCGATTCGGCGGCACTGTATCCTCCCAAGCGCTTCCTGGGCGCAGCCCGTAATATCGAGAACGGTGGCTCGCTCACCATCCTGGCCTCTGCCCTCATCGACACCGGTTCCAAGATGGACGAGGTCATCTTTGAGGAGTTCAAGGGCACCGGCAACATGGAGCTTAAGCTCGACCGCGACCTGGCCGACCGCCGCATCTTCCCGGCTATCGACCCCGTTGCCTCCGGTACGCGTAACGAGGACCTGTTGGTCGACGAGCAGATGCGTCCGTTTGTCTTTGGTCTGCGTCGCATTCTTGCCGGCATGAACAACACCGAGCGCGCAGCCGCATCGTTTATCAAGGGTCTTAAGGGCACCAACACCAACCAGGAATTCTTGGTGCGTTCGGCCAAAAAACACAGCGACTACGAGCAGACGTTCTAGGTTGTCATCCACGCGCAGCGATAGTCATCAATGCGATAAAGGGTCGGGGCTTTGAGCCTCGGCCCTTTTCTATAGCGCCGCTCCGCGCTTATTTTTGACCGTAAGACCGACGAGCAGCAGGTTTCCCGTTTCAATCCGACATCGTCACTTGCAATCGACAGGACGGTTTCGCATAATAACTTTTAAGCTTCGCGACGGAAAACGCAGATGAAACGAACCATATACCGTTGCTTTGGGGCATAGCCCCGCTTCATCTTCTCTCGCGCAGCCAACTGAATGATGCGATTTGGGTGCTGGAAGATGGGGAGAGCTCATGGCTTCTTCTGATGCAACACAACGAGCAGTCCTTGCCGGACTTTCGTGCGGGATCGGCCTTGCCGCTCCCGTGGTTATGTATGCCGCGACGCTGCCGTTTTCGTCGGTGAACGAGACGGTCGTGGCGGGTGCAGTTCCCTTCGCCGTGGGCGCGGTGGCGGGCGTGGGTATCTATGCCGCCTCGCTGGGTATCTCCGAGTATCGTGCGCAGCGTGAAGAGCGTCTGTTCCAGCCCGATGCCATGGGCGGTGCCGCCAATCTCAATCAGCATCAAAGCGAGTTCAAGACCGCCTCGATTCCAGCTCAGCAGCAGGATGCGATTCCGTACGCTGCGGCTTCTGCTTCTCAGGCTCAGTCGGAGCAGTCTACCTCGGCATTCCTTTCCGGCCTGACTGGTGCGTTCCAGCGCCGTCATGCCGATGATGGTGTCCCTACCATCGCTCGAGCCGCAGATGCTATGGACGAGGCCGAGGCTTGGTCCATGATCGACAGCATGCTCGACGACGATTCGCCGGTGAGCTGCGACCCTGCACGCTCGCGCGACGTCTATCAAGTCGCCATCGACGAGCTCACCAACGGCGGGCAGACCGGCTCCTTCAATCGCGATGATATCGCCGCCGCGGCACGCGCCGTGTCGGGCTCCCAGGCCGCCCCTGCGGGCAGCACGGCGGCTTTCGTGGCACTCGTTGCCAATGCGGCGGTCAATAACGCCTACAGCGCTACCTCGGCGGACGCGAACGCTTCTGCCGATAATTCGATGAACCCATGACCGCGGACGAGGAGGCTGTTGCCGCCCGCCGTGCCGCCGAAAGCTCGCTTTGGGGCGCTCCTGCCCAGCAGCAGGCGGCTGAGGCTGCGCCGTACAATGCAAACCTCGCCAGCATGCCTATCATCTCCGGTGCCGCGGGCATCGATCTCGATGACCTCGATGAGCCTGCAGCCATCACCGCATCGATTGATGCCCAAGATCGCATCGACACCGGCGACCTTCCGGACGCCTCGCTCGAGGTTGATGTCCCCATGGCCGATTACTCGGGCCACGAGGGTATGTGGGCCGCCGCCACCGCGATTCTGGATGAGATTGACGAGCCTGCTCCTGTTTCAGCCCCCGCTCCCGTCGCTGCCCCTCAGCCTGCCGCCTCCGCCTATGTCGGCCGTCACAGCGCTGTGTTCCCTGAGGATACTGCCCGCATCTCGCGCGAGAGCATCGAGCGGGCCGAGGCTATTGCCGCCGGCATTATGGAAAATCGTCGTCACGAGCGCGTCAATCAGATCCTCGAGGAAGAGATCGAGCGCCTGCAGTCCTCTACCGCCAAGCGTACGGGCCGTGCCTATCTGAGCGTTATCGAGGGCGGTACCGCCAGCTTCGCGCCGCTCCGCGCGGAGGCATAACTTCTGCATGGTTAAGATCAATCGAAAATGGGCGGTCGTGACCTGCCTGATGGCGCTCTTGATCTGGGGCAATTCGCTGGTTCCCGGCTCGGGGTCGGGTTCGCTGAGCCTAACGGTCATGGAAGCTATCCGCGATTTCCTGCACGGCGTGGGACTTCCATATGCATGGGTGACCAACTTTGTTGTTCGCAAGTGCGCGCATTTTACCGAGTATATGGTGCTCGGCATCCTGGCAACGCATGCCTTTGATTATGAGGGGCGGCGCACCTTTGACGTGCTGCTGCCCACGGCGGTGTTCCTGCTGCTGATTCCCTCGATCGACGAGACGATTCAGCTCTTTGTACCGGGACGCGCCGGCATGATCACCGATGTGATGATCGACTGCTGTGGAGCGGCAACGGGTGTTGTGCTCCGATATCTCTTACGGCCGCTGATGCGCGCCAAAATAGCCGCCTAGGACGTATTGTTTGGTCCTAGGCGGCCTTTTTTATTTGAGGGCTTATATGAGGCGTGGTGGCGTCGTTCCGTAGGTCGGATTTGCCGGGCGCGCCACGCCCTGTGGGTGCGTCTGCTACTGAAGCGCCTGTGCGCCTAGGGCCAGGCAGCCCATGATGCCCTGCTTGCCCTCGAGGCTGTTGTTGACGATGTAGGTATCGATGTCGTTGACCTCGGGCGTGACGATATAGCCGTTGAGCATCTCGGCGCACTTCTTGCGCGCGAGCGGCACGATGGGGGTGTGGTCGGCCACGCCGCCGCCGATGACGATCTTCTGCGGCGCATAGCACAGGATGAAGGTCATGAGCGCCTGCGCCAGATAGCCGGCGAGCAGATCCATGGCCTCCGGGTCATCGGCCATGTCTCCGGCGCTCTTGCCATCCCAGCGCCTTTTAACGCCGGGGCCGGCGATGAGGCCCTCGAGGCAGTTGTCGTGGAAGGGGCAGGCGCTGTGCTCGCCAATGGTGTCGCGCGGGTCGCGCGTGACCAGGATGTGACCGGCCTCGGGATGCATCATGCCGTGCACGAGCTTACCGCCCGAGAGCACGCCAGCGCCCACGCCGGTACCGATGGTCAGATACACCACGTCCGTGAGGCCCTGGGCGCAACCAAAGGTGACCTCGCCCAGGCAGGCGACGTTGACGTCGGTGTCGCAGCCGCAGGGAATATTGAGCTCGTTTTGGATGGTGCCCAGCAGGTCAAAGTAGCGCCATGCCGTTTTGGGCGTCTCCAGGATCTTGCCGTATTGGGGCGAGGCGGGGTTGACTGCGGTGGGGCCAAAGGCGCCGATGCCCAGCGCGGCGATGCCCTTGTTCGCAAACCATGCGTTGACGGCCTCGACGGTCTCCTGCGGGGTCGTGGTCGCGATCTGCTCGCACTCCAGGACCATACCGTCTGCATAGCCCGTGGCGCAGACCATCTTGGTGTCGCCGGCCTCGAGCGCTCCGATAAGCTGCTCTGCCATAGTATTCCTCTCTGGGACGAGTTGCTCCGTGACTAAAGTATAGCGCTCAAAAAAATAAATGAGGTCGCTATAAAAAGAAACCTCGTGGCCCAACGGGTTCACGAGGTTTCTTTAGTGCCTTTAGTTACTGACCGTCCTTACCCGCGCGGTTCGATTTTATCACGCAGAGACTTGAGGTTCTCCAGTGCCGCGTTAAGCGTCTCGTCTCGTTTGGCAAAGTGGAAACGAATCAGATGGTTGACGGGCTCGCGGAAGAAGCTCGAGCCGGGCACGGCGCCCACGCCCACCTTGGAGGCCAAATCCTCGCAGAAGTCGAGGTCGCTGTTATAGCCAAACTCCGAGATATCCATCATCACGTAGTAGGCGCCCTGCGGCACGTTGTGCGTGAGTCCGATGCTGTCGAGTCCCTGACAGAATAGGTCGCGCTTGGCGGTGTAGAGGTCGAGGACCTCCTGGTAATAGCTGTCGTCGAAGTTGAGGGCGGTGACGACGGCCTCTTGCAGGGGAGCGGCGGCGCCCACGGTGAGGAAGTCGTGAACCTTTTTGATGCGCTCGGTGATTTCGGCAGGAGCGATGGTGTAGCCCAGGCGCCAGCCGGTGATGGAGTAGGTCTTGGATAGCGAGCTGCAGCTGATGGTGCGCTCAAACATGCCGGGCAGCGTGGCCATGTACACGTGCTCGTGGGGCGCGTAGACGATGTGCTCGTAGACCTCGTCGGTGATGCAGTAGGCGTCATACTTTTTGCACAGGTCGGCGATAAGGGTGAGCTCCTCGCGGGTAAAGACCTTGCCGCAGGGGTTGGACGGGTTGCATAGAACGATCGCCTTGGGATCGTTGTCGCGGAAGGCCGCCTCCAGGACCTCACGGTCAAAGTCAAAGGTGGGCGGGTTGAGCGGCACGTAGATAGGCTCCGCACCCGAAAGGATCGTGTCGGCGCCGTAGTTCTCGTAGAATGGCGAGAAGATGACGACCTTGTCGCCGGGGTTCGTGACCGTCATCATGGCGGCCATCATGGCCTCGGTGGAGCCGCAGGTGACCACGATGTTCTCGTTGGGGTTGATCGGCATGCCCATAAAGTGCTCCTGCTTGGCGGCAAGCGCCTCGCGCATGGCCTGGGAGCCCCAGGTGATGGAGTACTGGTGGTAAAGCGGCTTGGGGTCGGTGGCAATGGTGCTGAGGCTATCGAGCAGCTGCGCCGGGGGATCGAAATCGGGGAAGCCCTGCGACAGGTTGACGGCACCATACTTGTTGGAGATGCGCGTCATGCGGCGGATGACCGAATCGGTAAACGCCGCCGTGCGGTTGGAGAGTTCTTTCATGCCTATCCTTTCGAGCATTGGGTGGAGCAAGTTTACTCCTATGGAACCGGTGGGATTTGCTCGAAACGGGCTCGAAAAACTCTTTGGTTGATTTTCAATCTCAACGCAACAGCCTGAACGGGTCCCGCGTTTCCGCAGC
>UQTN01000109.1 GCA_900543945.1 uncultured Collinsella sp.
CCGCTGTTCGACGCGTGCTCAACCGGATCGGTCGCTCTGCAGGGCGCGCAGGATGCGGCGTTTCCCCTGCTGTGTGCCGAGGAACTTGCGGTGCTGGTGCGCCGTATCTTTGACAGCTGGGATGCCTCCTTTGAGACGCTCGACGTTGCCGATAGCTTCCATCACACGGCGGGTGACCTGGGCGAGGCGCTTCAGGGACTCTTTCCTGAACTCACGGTTGCCTATGGCGATTCTGCCGGCTACGCCCTGCCCACGGACGATACCGTTCGCGTGCGTTATGGCTGGGTTCAGCGCTACGACTTGCTGCGCGATCTTTCGACCATTCAAGCGCGTTGGGATGCTGGCCGCTCAAAGAAGGCCAACCCCTTGCACGCCGCCATCGACCGTATCCAGCTGCGCACGCTGCCTATTAAATGCCTGGAGACGGGCGTTGCCTGGGTTCTGTTCGAGGTGCTGGAGCGTCTATTCTCCCAATCAGCCCAGCTCAATGTGCTCGATTATCGCCTGCTCTACGTCGTGATCATCGGCACGCTGTATGGCTTGGACTTTGGCTTGGTTGCGGCGCTGTTGGCATCGGTGGGCTTGGCCTTAAGCTACTTTACTCA
Organism: uncultured Collinsella sp.; assembly: GCA_900543945.1. GTDB lineage: Bacteria > Actinomycetota > Coriobacteriia > Coriobacteriales > Coriobacteriaceae > Collinsella. Next base: position 606 of record UQTN01000109.1, read on the forward strand.
ATACGGCTATACCTTCCAGGGCCTGTTCTATGAGCCGTCCAACTGGCTGCCGTTTATCGCGTACTTTGTGGTGGGTGCCGTGTGCGGCTATGTGCAGCTGCGTAACAGCGAGGCCATTAGGGTGGAGCGCGACCAAAACGAGCTCGTGCGTAATCGCAATACGTTCCTCACGCAGCTCTACCACGATGCCATCGAGGACAAGCGCACATACAAGCACCAGATTGTGGGGCGTCAGGATAGCTTTGGCAAGATCTTTGCCGTGACGCAAGAGCTCGACGTGCTCAATCCGCGTGACATCTATCGCAAGTGCTGCGAGCTCATGGGTGAGATTCTCGAAAACGATTCGGTGGCGATCTATCACGTTTCGGGCGGGGCGTTTGCACGTCTGGTGGCGGCGAGTCCCGTGATTGCCGAAGACGCCACGCGCTCGTTTTCGCTTGAGCAGCTTGCGCCCCTTTTGGGCGGCGGGGGTCGTTCGAACCTGTGGGTGAATCGCGAGTTGACGCCGGGGCTGCCCATGTTTGGATGCTCGATCGAGCGCGACGGGGCACCCGCCGTGTTGATCTCTGTACGTCGTGCGGCTCAGAATCAAATGACGCTCTATTACCAAAACCTGTTCCGCATCTTGTGCGGCTTGGTCGAAAGCGCGCTGGGGCGCGCCTTTGACTATGAGGCGGTGGCGCAGGATAAGCGCTGCGTTGACGGCACTTGCGTGCTCAAGCAGGCGGCCTTTGGCCAAGAGCTCGCGGCGGAGCAGGCGTTGGCAGATAGCAAGATGGGGAGCTTTTTGCTCCTGCGCGTGGTGCCGGGCATGGAGCCTGTCGGCGAGCTGGTGGGCGCGATTGGTTCGGCTATCCGCGAGAACGATGCGGCGGGCTTGGTCGACGGCGATGTGCTCTACCTGCTTATGCGTCAGGCAAAGGCGTGCGATCTGCCCATTATCCGCGAGCGCCTGAGCGCAAAGCAGATTGCGGTGGAGCCCGTCGACGGCGAGGACATCGTGGCGCTGTTGCAGCACATCTCTTACACCGGTGACGGTGAGGGGGGTGCCGCTTGATCTCGCTTGTCGTTGCTGCCGTCTTGCTGCTGATTCATGCGCTGGTTTGCCTGGTGCTGTGGACGCTCATGAAGCTGGGCCTGCTGCCGGTGCGCGGGCACATGCTGCCTGTGATAGTGCTGGTGCCGCTGTGGGGCCCGTTGATGGTGGTTCTGCTATCGGTCCGCAGCGCGGTGTTTGGCGAGGGACTGAAAGAGTCTGCGCTGGAGTCGCTGCGTTTCAACGACGACCTGCATCGCAGTATGCCGGTACCGAGTGGTGAGGACGATGCGGGCGTAGTGCCGCTCGAGGAGGCGCTCATCGTCAACGACCCGGCATACCGGCGCCGCCTCATGCTCTCCATGCTCACCGAGGAGCCCGACGCGTACTTGGCGCAGCTGCAGTCGGCTAAGCTTAATGACGACGTTGAGGTGGCGCACTATGCCGCGACGGCGGTGGCGCAGATCTCCAAGGAGTCCGACCTTAAACTGCAGCAGCTGGAGCGTGCCTTTGAGACAGACCCGAGTGCGCAAAACCTCAACGAATACTGCGATTTTCTTGGTGAATACTTGAACTCGGGCTTGGCCGAGGGACGCGTGGCTCAGATTCAGCGTCAGCAGTATGCTCGCTTGCTTGCGCGCCGCCGCGAGCGCGAGGACTCCTTTGAGCTGCGCGTTCGATATGCGACGGCGCTGGCCGATGTCGGCCGGATCGACGAGGCGCAGGCCGTGACCAGCCAGCTGGTGCTCGACGTGCCCGAGGAGCAGGAGGTTTGGATGCTTTGCCTGCGCCTGGCGGTGATGCGCCACGACGGTGACGAGGTCCACCGCGTGATCGACGCGATCGACAAGCAGCATGTGTATTTGAGCGCCGACAACCGCGAAAAGTTGGCGTTTTGGCGCGACGGGGAGGAGGCCAGATGAGCGTGGCGCAACATATCCGCGACCGTGCAGGCCGCTTTCGTTGGATGGGACTGCTCGTGGTGTGGGCGGTCTTTATTGCCATGGCCGCCGTGCTGCTGGCGGAGCGTGCCGGCGTGCAGTACAGTACGGGCCAGCATAAGCTGGGGATGCTTGCCGCCAACGATGCGGTGCCAGCCTCCTCGGCAATTTTTGGCCAAAAGCCCACGTGCCTGGTCATTACCGATTCCGATCAAGCTGGCGTCGAGGACGTAAAGGAGCAGTTCGACCAGATCCTGCTCGACATGAAGATCGCGCACCGCGACGTGGACCTTGCCCTGGACGGCGCGGATGCCATTCCCTCGCTGACCTCCTACGATCGCGTGATTGTGCTTATGCCCTCGCTTGACGGACTGGGTACGCATCTGACCGATATTATGAGTTGGGTGAGTGCCGGCGGTTCGCTTATGCTGGGCATGACTCCTGATAACTCGAACTACCTGCAGGCTATTGCTTCCAAGCTTGGTATCGAATCGGCCGGATATGACTATGCGACAGCCGAAAGTATCGTTCCGAGCGAGAACTTTATGTTGGGCGGAGGAGAGCGCTACGAGTTCTCGGATCCCTTCGATTCTTCGCTCTCGGTTTCATTGCGCGAAACGGCGCACGTATGGGCAAAGACCGGTGACGCGGGCACGCCGCTCATTTGGTCTAACGATTGCGGCAGTGGTCACACCGTGGTGTGCAACATTGGCATCTACGACAAGGTCATGCGTGGGTTCTATGCTTCGGCCATAAGCTTGCTGGGTGATGCCACGGCCTATCCGGTCATCAACAGCGCCGTGTTCTATTTGGACGACTTTCCTAGCCCCGTGCCCTCGGGCGATGGTACTTATATCAAGCGTGACTACGGCCTTTCCATTGCGGATTTTTACACCAAGGTCTGGTGGCCCGATCTGCAAAAGCTCGCGCAAAAATACGGCATTCGCTATACCGGCGTGATGATCGAAAACTACGAGGACGCGGTCAACCAGACCGAGCCTGCGCGCCAGGCCGATACCACGCAGTTTCGCTACTTTGGCGGCATGCTGCTGCAGATGGGCGGAGAGCTGGGCTTTCACGGCTACAACCATCAGCCTCTGGCGCTCTGGGATACCGATTACGGCACGCTGTATGACTACAAGACCTGGAAGAACAAGGAAACGCTCGTCGCATCGCTCAACGAGCTTATCGCCTTCCAAGATGAGGTGTTGCCCAACGCGCACGGCTCGGTTTACGTGCCGCCGTCAAATATCCTTTCGGCCCGTGCGCGCAAGCTTATCGGCACCGACGTTCCGCGCATTAAGACCATCGCCAGTACGTGTTTTGAGGATGGCACCGATCTGCCCTACGTTCAGGAGTTTGGCGTGGCGAGCGATGGCATTGTGGAGCAGCCGCGCATTGTTTCGGGCGGCATGGTCGACGATTCCTATATGCGCCTGGCTGCCGTGTCCGAGCTAAACATGCACTATGTGAGCACGCATTTTATGCACCCGGACGACCTGCTCGATCCCGATCGCGGCGCCAAGGAGGGCTGGGAGGTCTACAAGGGCGGCCTAACCGACTACCTGGACTGGCTTAGCAAGTCTGCGCCCGACCTGCGGCGTCAGACCGGCTCGGAATGCTCGGGCGCCATCCAGCGCTTTTCGTCCGTGACGGTGAGCGTGGATACCAGTGCGGATGCCTGGACGCTCAGCCTGGGCAATTTCCACGACGAGGCGTGGCTCATGTTCCGCGCCAACAACGGTGAGCCGGGTGCAGTCACGGGTGGCGAGATTACGCATCTGACGGGCGACCTGTACCTGGTCAAAGCCACGGACAAGACGGTGACCATTGCACGCAAGGAGGGTGGCGACAAATGAGAATCTGCTTGGTACTCGAGGGTTGCTACCCCTATGTGCACGGCGGCGTATCTACCTGGATGCATGGCTATATCCAGGCCATGCCCGAGCACGAGTTTGTGCTGTGGGTGATCGGCGCGCATGCTGCCGACCGCGGCAAGTTTGTCTACGAGCTGCCCGGCAACGTGGTCGAGGTGCACGAGGTGTTCCTGGACGATGCTCTGCGGCTTTCGGGCGAGCAACATGAAGCCAGTTTTAACGACCGCGAGCGCGAGGCGTTACGCCGCCTGGTGTCGCTCTCCAATCCGGACTGGGACGTGCTGTTCGATATCTTTCAGCGCCGTCGCGTGCATCCGCTCTCGTTTTTGCAGAGCCGAACGTTTATGGACATCTTCCGCGACGTGTGCCTGGCCGAGTACCCCTACACGCCCTTTGCCGATGCATTCCACACCATGCGCTCCATGTTGCTTCCTGTGCTCTACCTGTTGGGCAGCGAGGTGCCGGTGGCCGATGTGTACCATGCCATCTCGACCGGCTACGGTGGCCTGCTCGCCTGCCTGGGCTCAAGCGTTCACCATGCGCCGGTGCTGCTGACCGAGCATGGCATCTATACCCGCGAGCGCGAAGAAGAGATCATTCGCGCTGACTGGGTGGTGCCGTCGTTTAAGGATCGCTGGATTCGCTTTTTCTACCTGCTTTCGGAGGAGATCTACCGCCGCGCCTTCCGCGTGACGAGTTTGTTCCATAACGCCCGCAAGACGCAGATCGATATGGGCTGCGATGCGGGTAAATGCCTGGTCATCCCCAACGGCATCCAGTTCGACCGCTTTAAGGACATTCCCTTAAAGCCCGATGACGGCTGGGTGGACATTGGCGCGGTGGTGCGCCTGGCGCCCATCAAGGACGTCAAGACCATGATCTATGCGTTCTTTGAGCTGCACGAGCGCCTGCCCAAGGTGCGCCTGCACATCATGGGCGGCGTGGACGATGAGGAGTACGGGGCCGAATGCCATGCGCTGGTCGAGACCCTGGGCGTGCGCGACCTGATCTTTACCGGGCGCGTCAACGTGGTCGAGTACATGGAAAAGCTCGACTTTACCATTTTGACTAGTATTTCCGAGGGCCAGCCGCTCAGCGTGCTGGAGTCGCTCGCTGCGCGTCGTCCCTGCGTGACGACCGAGGTGGGCTGCTGTCGTGAGCTGCTGGAAGGCGCCCCGGGCGACGACTTTGGCGTGGCGGGTTTTGTGACACCGCCCATGTATCGCAAGGGCTTGGCCGATGCCATGGAGCGCATGTGCGCGAGCCGCGCCCGCCGCATTGAGATGGGGGAGCGCGGGCAGCGTCGCGTTGCCACGTACTTTTTGCACGAGCAGATGCTCGCCAACTATCGCGCGCTGTACGACGAGACGGCGTGTGCGTTTAACCTGCCCAGAGAGGGGGAGTAGCCGGTGGCCGGAATTGGTTTTGAGCTCAAGCGCCTGTTTAGGCGCAAGGGCCTGTTTGCCACGATGCGCGCTTACGGCTACGCCGGCATCGTATGCACGGGCCCCATGCTGCTGGGTGTGCTGCTACAGGTGGGTATTTTGGTGCTGTGCGGTCTGTGGGGTGTGGGGCGCGCCAACCAGGATCTGCTGGTGTGCATGGTGACCTACACACTGCTGGCCTCGCTTACGCTCACAAGCTTTTTCTCCATGCCGGTCACGCGCTTTTTGGCCGACATGCTCTTTGCCGAGTGCGAGGATGAGATCCTGCCTTCGTTTTGGGGATCTAATGCCATCATGCTCGTTGCGGGCACGGTGCTCTACGGCGTCTTTTTGCTGTTCTCGGGGGCCACGCTGTTGCAGGGGCTGCTGTGCCTGTGGCTCTTCAACATCATGGTCGTCAACTGGAACGGCATGAGCTATCTCACGGCCATCAAAGATTACCGCGGTATCCTGTGCAGCTTTGCGGCTGCCATTGGTGTGGCGTGCCTGTGCGCCCTGGCCGCGCTGGCACTGGGGCTGCCGCCGGTCGAGGGCCTGTTGACGTCAATCGCCCTAGGCTACGGCGTCATGCTCGCCTGGGATGTGGTGCTGCTGTACCGGTATTTTCCACGGAGTGACCGGAGTCCCTGGCGTTTTTTGCGCTGGCTCGACCAATTTATGCCGCTTGCGCTTACGGGGCTGTTTACCAACTTGGGGCTTTTCGCACACCTGGTTATTATCTGGGCGGGCCCTATT
>UQTN01000110.1 GCA_900543945.1 uncultured Collinsella sp.
CATACTGGGGTTACTGCATCGACTCGGTGATGCATGTTTGTACGTTCCCGGCGGTCGGTTTGCCAGAAGCGCCCCGTCGGTTGTTCCAGACCCGTTTCGAAGAAAGGAAACAACACTCACTTATGGCAGCTAAAAAATCATCTCCCTTGAAGATCATCCCGCTCGGCGGCCTTGACGGCATCGGCAAGAACATGACGGTCTTCGAGTGCGGCGACGACATGGTGCTCGTCGACGCCGGTCTCATGTTCCCGGATGACTCCCAGCCCGGTATCGACCTGGTGCTTCCCGACTACACCTATGTTCTAGAAAACGAGGAGAAGCTACGCGGTATCGTCGTTACCCACGGCCACGAGGACCACACCGGTTCGCTTCCGTATCTGCTGCAGGATCTCAACAATAAGGTGCCCATCTTCTCGAGCAAGCTGACGCTTGGCTTTATCGAGGGCAAGCTCTCCGAGTTTCGCATCCGCGCACCTAAGTTCCGCGAGGTCAAGGGCGGCAGCCATGTCAACCTCGGCGGCATCTCGCTCGACTTCTTCTCGATGACGCACTCCATTCCCGGCGCTCTGGGCGTGTTCATCCGCACCAATCAGGGCACCGTCATGCACACGGGCGACTTTAAGCTCGACCAGACGCCCATCGATGGCGTCACGCCCGACTATGCCGCTATCAGCCGCTTTGCCAAGCAGGGCATCGACCTGCTGCTTTCCGACTCCACCAACGCCACGGTTCCGGGCTTTACCAAGTCTGAGGCCGAGGTTGGTCCCAACCTGCTGCACGCCATCAAGAATGCGCCGGGTCGCGTGTTCGTCGCGTCGTTCTCGAGCCACATCCATCGTCTGCAGCAGATCTGCGATGCCGCCCGCAAGTGCGGCCGTAAGGTCGTCGTGACCGGTCGCTCCATGCTCACGAACACCCGCGTGGCGCGTGAGCTTGGCTACCTCAACATCGACGACGCCGATATCATCGATGCCTTCGACATTGACAACCTGCCCGACGACAAGATTGTCGTCATGTGTACCGGTTCGCAGGGCGAGCCTCTGTCGGCCCTTTCGCGCATGGCCAACGGCGAGCACAAGACGCTCTCCATCCACGAGGGCGATACCGTCATCCTCTCGGCAACGCCGGTCCCCGGTAACGAGAAGGCCGTTCAGCAGGTCGTCAACAGCCTGGCCAAGCTCGGCTGCGACGTGTGGGATAAGAACCGCGCTCTCGTTCACGTCTCCGGTCACGGTAGCCAGGAGGAGCTCAAGCTCCTGATGGCCATGGCCAAGCCCACGTACTTTATGCCGGTTCACGGTGAAGCCGTGCATCTGCGCGCCCATGCCCAGCTGGCCCGCAAGATGGGTCTCAAGGACGATCATATCTTTATCCTCGACAACGGCGACACGCTCGAGATGCGTGGCGGTATCGTTAAGCGCGGTACGCCCGTCGAGTCCGGCGTCGTCTACGTCGACGGCCTGCGTATCGGCGATACCGACCCCATCGTCTTGCGCGATCGTCAGAAGCTCGCCAACGACGGTATGGTTACCGCTGTTGCCATCGTCTCGCTTAAGCACAAGAAGATCGAGGCCATCGAGTTCTCGGGCCGTGGTGTCTCGTTTGCCATCGACGACCAGTTCTCCGAGGATGCCTCCGCATCCATTATGAAGACGATCGAGAAGGGCAAGTTCGGCTTTACGAGCAGCGGTTCCGATGCCATTCGCAAGGCCGTACGCGATTCGCTCTCTAACTTTATCTGGAGCCGTACGCGCACCCGCCCGATGATCATCCCGGTCGTCATGGAGGTTTAGTTTGGCGCGCGGATCTGCACAAAACGCCAAAGGCAATAAGGCCAATAACCAACCGGCATCTGCTAAGGGTGCCGGTTCCCATCTGCGTGCCAATAAGGGCCACGAGTCCGAGTTTGATGAGTTCGAGCCCCTGGTCGAGCCCTCAGCCAATCGCGATATCGCCGGCGTGGTCATTGCCGTTTTGGCGATTGCGTCCTTTATTGCCGTGATTTCTCCGGCAACAGCGCCCGTTACGGCTGCCGTTGCCGGGTTCTACCACCTGGGCTTTGGTCTGGGCGCCTACGTGTTGCCGATCGTCATTTTGCTGTTTGCCGCCACGCTCTTTTTGGGCGAGGACTCGCCGCTCAACGTGCGCTCTGTTGCGGGCGGCGCCGTGGTCTTTGTCGCCGTCGTCTCCATTCTTTCGCTGATGGTGCCGGGTACGAGCGACTCGTGCGACCTTATGTTCACGCCGCAAAATCTGTCCGCTTCGGGTGGCTACATCGGTGCGTTTATTGCGAGTGCGCTGCAGAATGCCCTGGGTAAGCCTATCGCGATGGTAGTCCTGCTGGGCCTTGTCGTCGTGGGCTTGGTCATTATCGGCTTTTCGGTGGGCGGTGTTTTGCGTTCCGCGCGCGATCGCGCTGCCGATTTTGCCGAGCGTCGCCGCGCCGATGTTAATGCGAGCCCGTGGGGCGATGAAGAGGCCCTGTCGGTTCCCGGCGTCGCTCGTCCGCACCTGAGCATTTTGCGCCAGAAGGGGACTGACGCCGCGGTGACCACGGTCATGGGTGGCGATGTCGACCCGGTTTTGGATGACGACGAGGACGATGACCCGTTTGTTGACGTATCCGAGTCGGTTGAAGCCGAGCGGGCCAAGACCACGCTGCTGCCGCGCCGTCATGCCAAGAAGGGCAAGACGGTTCCCAAGCTCAATACGAGTGAGCCCGACCCGTCTTGGTCCGATAGCGAGATTGAGCTCACCGAGGGCGATGACGAGGACGACGAGGCTCCGATTGAGACCGCAAAGACAACTTTGCTGCCGCGTCGCCATGCAAAGCGCGGCCAGGTCACCGGACAGCTTTCGATGGAGGACGATCCGGACAAGGTTGACGAGTCCGAGCCGCCGTTTTCCGTGAATCCCGTCTCGGCCGCCCCCCAGATCCCCGACTTCCTGAAGCACCCCAAGGTCGCTGACGCCTCAACCTCTACGGCCTCTGCCGCTCCTGCTGCGGCTGACAATGGGGGAGCGAGCGACACCGCAACTGACGCCGAGGGCGAAGAAGAGGACGGCCTCAAGCTTCCGCCGCTCGAAATCCTGCATGCCAACCCGCAGTCGGCTTCCGCTGCGTCTTCGGACAAGGAGCTGGAGCAGACCGCTGAGTCACTGCAATCCACCTTGCTTGAGTTTGGCCGCAGTGCCCGCGTGGTCGGCTGGATCGCCGGCCCCACGGTGACGACCTTTAAGCTGCAGCCCGGTGAGGGCGAGCGTGTGAGCAAAATCTCGAGCCTCGAGGACGATATCGCGCTTTCGCTCGCTGCCCAGTCGGTGCGTATCTTTGCCCCGATCCCCGGCACCTCGCTCGTGGGCATCGAGATTCCCAACCGCAAGCGCCAGAACGTCAATCTGGGCGACGTGCTGCCCTATGTGAAGGGCGGTCCGCTCGAGCTCGCTATCGGCCGTGACGCCGAGGGCACGCCGGTCGTCGCCGACCTCGCCAAGATGCCTCACCTGTTGATCGCCGGTACGACTGGTTCTGGTAAGTCGGTGATGATCAACTCCATCATCACGACCTTGCTCATGCGCGCCCTTCCCGAGGACGTTCGCCTGATTATGGTCGACCCCAAGCGCGTCGAGCTTGCGGGCTATAACGGTCTGCCGCATCTCTATGTGCCCGTGGTGACCGAGCCTAAGCAGGCCGCGAGCGCTCTGCAATGGGCTGTGTCCGAGATGGAGCGTCGCCTGAAGGTTTTCGAGCGTCTCAACGTGCGTAAGATCTCGACCTACAATGAAAAGCAGGCCGCCGGCGAGTTTGAGCATTACGACAACCCGCCGCAAAAGATGCCCTACCTGGTCATCATCATCGACGAGCTTTCGGACCTGATGATGGTCGCCGGTAAGGATGTCGAGGCCTCGATCGTGCGTATTGCACAGCTGGGCCGTGCCGCCGGTATTCATCTTATCGTGGCCACGCAGCGCCCCAGCTCCAACGTGGTGACGGGCCTCATCAAGGCTAACATCACCAACCGCATCGCCTTTAACGTCGCCACGGGCATCGACTCGCGCGTCATCATCGACCAGATGGGCTCCGAGAAGCTCACCGGTTTGGGCGACATGTTGTTCTCCAAGGTCGACTGGGGCAAGCCCCGCCGTATCCAGGGCTGCTTTGTCTCGGATGATGAGATCAACGAGATTGTCGAGTTCGTCAAGTCGCAGAGTGAGCCAGACTACCACGAGGAGATCCTGTCTGCCGTGGCGCCCGCTTCCATGTCCATGGCGGGTGGCGGAGGCATTGTCCGCACCGGAGTAGCCGAGCCGCAAGACGATGATCCACTCATTTGGGAAGCCGCCCATATTGTGGTGGAATCGCAGCTTGGCTCCACATCTGGCCTGCAACGTCGTCTGAAGGTTGGCTATGCGCGTGCCGGGCGTATTATGGACATGCTGGAAGAAAAGGGTGTCGTCGGCCCGCCCGACGGTTCCAAGCCGCGCGAGGTCCTGTTGGACGAGGAGGGGCTTGCCGCGCTGGAATCTGTCGACGCCGAGATGGCACGTGAAGATCGTGAGTTTGGAGGATTCTGATGGCTGCACGCTTTGGTGACATGCTGCTCGAGCAGCGTCGCCGAATGGGCCTTTCCATTCAGCAGGTCGCCAACACCATCAAAATCAGGCCGCAGATCATCGAGTTTTTCGAGACCGGTAACTTTGCTTCGATGCCGCCGCGCGGCTATGCGCAGGGCATGATTTCGAGCTATGCTCGTTTTTTGGGCCTCAATCCGCGCGAGGTCGTCAATGCCTACTTTGACGACCTGATGGCATACGAACGCGAGACGTCGCAGCAGGGCGGTCGTTTTCAGGACGCCGCCGGCTACGTCAATTCGCGTTCCTCTGTCGATAACGGGCGCTTCCTGATGGTTCAGGGTGGTCGCTCAACGCGTTATGGTCAGCGTCCGCAGCAGGCTGGCTATATTACCGAGACGGGGTCCAGTGAGGAAATCCGTTCTCAGCGCGATCGTTTCCGCAGCACGCCTATGCCCGACGATCGTGCGCTTCCCGCTGCCCGCGGTGTGGTGCGCGATCCCCGTGTCGGCTACGGAGATGGCGGCTATTCCGATCGCGGTTACCGTTGTGCCTCTACGGGACGCTCTCGCGGTGGCTATGCGGATGCCGATACCACGCAGGTGACGCCGCGTCTTCGCTCTCAATCTCAGCCGTGTGGCCAGCGCCCTTCGGCTCCGCGTTCGGGCCAGCGTGGCTATCAAGGCCGCGGTGAACTTGCGCCCCGCTCGGGTCAGCGCGGCCTTCAGGGCCAGGGTGGCTATCGTGGCCGTTCCGATAGCAATCGTGGTCGTATGCCTCAGGGAGGTGGCCGCAGCAGTTCCAGTCGTGGACGCGGCGGATCTCGTACTCCTCAAAACAACGGGCTCGATCCGCGTATCGTCTACGCTGGCATCGGTGCCGTGGCGTTGCTGCTGATCGTGCTCATCGTGGTACTTCTGCGCGGCTGCGCATCTTCGACGCCCGAAACCACGCCCGAGACGCCTGCTGCTACCAAGACGACGACCAAGAAGTCTTCTAAGAAGACCGAAACGGTCGACGAGGACGAAGACACCGATGAGGCGACGGATGAGTCGACCGGTTCGGACGCCACCAAGACGACGGCTAAAAAGGAAGAGAACGAGGCGACGAAGGTCAAGGTCTCCGTTGCCAAGGGAAAGACCGCGTGGATTGAGGTCAAGGTCGACGGAAAGTCGGTCTATGGCGCCCAGGCGACTGGCCCCTTTGAGCAGGAGTACACGCCCGAGTCCTCGATCGAGATCACCACGTCCAAGCCTTCCGATGTCACCGTTACCAAGAATGGCGAAAAGGTCCGTTACGATACCAAGACTTCGGGCGTGGCGCGTGTGACGATCACCGTTCCCAAGAAGGAGACGACCGATTCCGAGAATGGTGAAAGTTCTGATGGTGCCGACACCACCGACGGTACCGATACCACCGACGGCACCGATGCCCAGTCCACGGATGGCGCCGATGCCGCAACTGACGGTCAGACGCCCACCGATTCTACCGACTATTCGTACGATAGCTATTAAGCCGCTCGTACGCGAAAGGAAACATCATGGCTAAAGATTCCAGCTTCGACGTCGTGTCCGAGGTCAATATGCAAGAGGTCGACAACGCCTTCCAGCAGACCACGCGCGAGATTTCCCAGCGCTATGACCTGAAGGATTCCGGCGCCACGATTGAGCTTTCGAAGGGCGACAAGCTCTTTACGATCAACGCCCCGGCCGACTTTGTCTCCAAGCAGATCATCGATGTCCTGAGCTCCAAGCTCATCAAGCGCGGCATCGACCTCAAGGCTGTTTCGTGGGATGCTCCGCAGGCGGCATCGGGCGGCACCGTGCGCGTGCTCGGCCATATCGTCGAGGGTATCGACCAGGCGACCGCCAAGAAGATCAACAAGGACATCAAGGACCAAAAGCTCAAGGTCAAGGTGACCATCGAAGCTGACAAGCTGCGTGTTTCCTCTGCTTCGAAGGACGCGTTGCAGACCGTGATTCAGTTCCTGCGCGACCAGGACTACG
>UQTN01000111.1 GCA_900543945.1 uncultured Collinsella sp.
CGTAAAAACGGTCGGCGAGCTGCCCGCGCCCGCGGCTCACGGCCACGTTGGCGTCGATCATCTCCTGCGGGGTAAAGCCCGCCTGGGACAGGTGCGACACCAGAGCGTTGCGACCCGGTGCAAAGCCCAGACAGTAGCGGCGGCAGACATCGCCGCCCATGCCGCGGCTGGCAAAGTACTCACGCGGGCGGCTATCCTTACCGCGCATGAGCATGGTGTGGTAGAACTGAGCGGTCTCGGCGCACAGATCGTAGATTCGGGCACGCTTAGTACCGCGCTCGCGGCGGTCTCCGGTGTCGTGCAGCTCAATACCCGCGCGATCGGCCAAATAACGGATTGACTCGGGAAAGCTCAGGTTCTCGCGCTTCATGATATAGGTGAAGACATCGCCACCCTCACCGCAGCCAAAGCAATGCCACACCTGCGTGGCGGGGATAATGTGGAAAGACGGCGTCTTTTCGCCATGAAAGGGGCAGCAGCCCCAAAACTCATGGCCGCGGGGCTTGAGCTCAACCGTTTCCTGCACGATGGCAACTAAGTCGGACGCAGCGCGTACCTGGTCTTTTTCCTCATCGCTAATCACGGATACTCACCCCCTGCTCGCCCAAGTTGTGACGAATATCCTCGATATTACCCTCGACGGTCGAGATCAACTCATCCAGCGATTCGAACACACGCGAGGGACGCAGCCAGCGCGTAAACGCCAGCGAAACGGAAGCGCCGTACAGGTCGCCCGTATAACCAATTAAGTTAGCCTCGAGATGCGATGAAGCGGCATCGTCGGCATACGTCGGCGGCAGGCCGACGTTAACGGCAGCAGGCCATACGGTGTCATCGACGAGCACCAGGCCCTCATACACGCCATCGGCAGGCACCTGAATGCCGTCGGGAACCTGCAGGTTTGCCGTGGGAAAGCCCATGCCAGAGCCCTCGTGACGGCCGCGAATAACACCGCCGCGCAGCATATACGGGCGGCCGAGCAACTCAGCAGCCAGCTCCACATGGCCCTGTCCCAGCTCATGACGGATGCGGGTGGCGCAAATGGCCTCACCGCCCTCGCAAAGCAGATCGTGACCATACACGTCAACGCCGTGCTCGGAACCCCAGGCGCGCATCTCGGCAACACCAGAAGCACCGCCACGACCCAGCCTAAAATCGCTGCCAACGCGAATCGAACGAATGTCGACCACGCGTGACAACAGTGTGAGAAAACCGACATGGTCGAGTGCCGCAACCTCAGGCGTAAAGGGAACGGCCACCACTGCATCGACCCCGGTCTGAGCCAAGGCATGTAGACGGTCGGCCGTCGTCATCAATTTTTGAGCGGGCGAAGGACTCACCACAACGTCCGGATCGGGATCGAAAGTGACCACGACCGCCTTGCAGCCATGGGCACGGGCATCACGGACAAGCGCTTCGATGAGTTCCCGGTGTCCACGGTGAACGCCATCGAACACGCCAATGGCGATCGAGGCAGCACCCAAGTGCTCGCACTCATCAAACGCATCGGCAGTGACGATGCGAGCCTCGTCCGACTCGCCTTCAAAAAAGATACGCGCGAGCTCGCGAGCGGACAACATCATCGAACACCGCCGATTGCCTGCGGAAACACGTGCTCCATGACAAAGCGGCCACCCTCGATGCGGGCGAGCGCCTTGAGTCCCCCATCGAGCACCGACGCAAACGGCGCCTTCGAGGCATCGAAATCGGCAAGCGCACGCTCAACGGGAATGCGTCGGCCGCAGAGAAGGTCGTCGGCAAGATTGCCCGGCAAGTCAACACGAGTGGCGCCCAGGGCCGCAATGGGATCCAGGGCAAAGCCAACGGCGGACTCGGGAGAAAGCTCCTCCACCGCATGGCAGGCGCCAATGGAAACAACACCGGAAGCCGTGCGGCGCAGCGCGGAAATGTGCGCGGCGCTCTCGCAGGCGCGGCCCAGGTCGCGAGCGAGCGCACGAATGTAGGTGCCCTTGCTCACCGAGAACGCCACGGTCCACACACACGTATCACCCTCGCCGCCCACGGCGATCAGGTCGGCGGCATAAACCTCGACGGGGCGCGGAGGTAGGTCCACCGCATTGCCCTCTCGAGCAGACTTGTAGGCGCGAACGCCATTGACCGAGATAGCCGAAAACGCCGGCGGCACCTGCATCTGCGGACCCAGCATGGCGGCCAAGTGCTCACGGGCATAGGCAGGATCGCGGAGCTCGTTGGCAACAGCCACCGTGCGGACCGCCTCGCCCTCCGCATCATCGGTATTGGTCTCGGCACCAAACGAGATGTCGGCGACGTAGCTTTTGGTATCGAGCGTGAGCATACCCAGCAGACGGGTGGCCTGGCCCACGCCCACCACCATGACACCCGATGCCATGGGGTCGAGCGTGCCGGCATGGCCGACGCGCCTCTCATGGAGGGCGCGTCGGCATTGCGAGACCACATCGTGGGACGTGCATCCCACCGGCTTATCGACGGCGAGCAGCATATTCAGTTGTGAAGGCGTACGACGAGCCATGTACCATCCAAAAAGTTAAAGCTCGACGGTCACCGAAGCGGGATCCTCCCCTACCAGCTCGGCCAGCATGGGAAGTGCCACGGTGAGCGTCTCGAGAATCGTTCCGTTGTTGGAGAAACCGGCGGCAGCGGAATGTCCGCCTCCGCCAAAGGCAGCAGCAATCTCGGACACGTTGAGGTCGCCCTTGGAGCGCAGGTTGCCGCGCACCTTGGTATCGCCCTCGATGCCCTTCAGGAACAGGCAGACCTCCACGCCCATCACCGAGCGCACCACGTCAACAAGGCCGTCGCACTCATCCGAGGTGACACCGCAGGCCTCAAGGTCGCTCTGGTAGGCATAGCTATACGCCACGCGCCCGTGCGCAACCGTCTTAATACGGCCCATGACAATGGACTTGAGGTGCAAAAACTCGACGCGCATGCTCTGATAGACCTCAAGCGCGACACGAGCCGGATCGGCACCATGTGCGACCAGGCGCGAAGCGGCGTGGAAAGCGGCAGCATCGGCGTTCTGGTACTGGAAACGACCGGTATCGGTCACCAGGCCGCACAGCAAGCAGGTCGCGACACCATCGCGAGCCACAATGCCACAATTGTCCAAAAAGCGGTCGATGATCATGGCACAGGCCGCGGCATCGACGCACCTCAGGCTCAGCTCGGCAAATTCCTCGCGCGCCGGATGGTGATCGAAGCACACCACATGCGACGAGCGGCGGAGCACCTCGGCTGAGTTGTTCAGACGCTCGACGACCGGCACGTCCACCGAGATGAACAGGTCCGGATTGCCGGTGTACGCAGATGCCGGCACCAGGCGATCGGAGCCTTCCATAAAGCGGTAGATACGCGGAACCGGGTCATCGTCTGCCAACAGCAGCGCAATGTCCTTGTTGGGAAAAAACTTCATGAGCGAAAGGCCCAGACCCAACACGGAGCCCAGGGCGTCGCCATCGGGAGAAGTATGTCCCGAAATCGCAATGGAGGACGCATCCTCGATGAGCTCGAGGATGCGCCGCTGAATATCTGCAGACTCGCACGAGGCGAGGTCGGCGGAATTAGTCATCTAAAGCTGCCTCCTGGGCGGCATCCGCTATCGGATAGCCGTCCTCGTCCTTTTCGATCGCAAGCGTGGCGGGAACGTTTTCCAGCGCACGCGTGATGCGCTCGGCCTCATCGGTCGAGCGATCGATGCGAAAATCGAGCTCGGGCGTAACACGCCAATCGAGCGAGCGAGCCAACAGGCTGCGAATACGGCCCTTGGCGCTAGCGAGCGCCTCCATGACCTCGTCGTAGCGGCTCGCATCGCACGACACGTACACACGCGCGAACGAACGGTCCACCGCGACCTCGACCGCGGTCAAAGTAACCAGGTCGAGACGCGGATCGGAAACCTCAAAAAGCAGGATATAACCAAGCTTCTCGCGAAGCTGCTCGCCCAGACGGCGGGTTGCCTGCGTTTGCTTCATAGCGCTACCCCCTACTCGGTACGGGCAACCTGGTCGATGCGGTAGCCCTCAATGGTGTCGCCAGGCTTGATGTCCTGGAAGTTCTCCAGGCCAATACCGCCCTCGGAGCCGCTCTTGAGGCTCTTGGCCTCGTCCTTGTAGTGGCGCATCGAGGCGATTTTACCGTTGAAGACCACGATGCCGTCGCGCACCAGGCGCACGGAATCGGTCGCGGCGATCTCGCCCTCTTCGACGCGGACACCGGCGGCGATACCGACCTTGGGCACCTTGAAGGTGTCCAGAACGGTCGCGGTACCCGTGGAAACCTCGACCTCGGTGGGCTTGAGCATGCCGATACGGGCTGCGTCGAGGTCCTCGAGGCACTTGTAGATGACGTCGTAGCAACGGATCTCGACGCCCTCGCGCTCGGCGGCGGAGCGGGCCTTGCCGTCGGGACGGACGCCAAAGCCGATGATGATGGCGTTGGAGGCGTCGGCCAGAACGACGTCGGTCTCGTTGATGGCGCCAACGGCGGAGTGGATCGTGTTGATGCGCACTTCGGACTGGTCCATCTTGTCGAGGGAGTCCTGAAGGGCCTCGATAGAACCCTGGACGTCGGCCTTGATGATCAGGTTGAGCTCCTTGACCTCGGCGTCGGCGATGGTCTCGAAGAGGTTCTCGAGCGTCACATGCTTCACGCGGCTCTGCTCCTCGATGCGGGCCTTGAGCGAACGCTCGTCGGCCAGGGCGCGAGCCTCGCGCTCGTCCTCGAACACGCGGAACTCATCGCCGGCGTTGGGGACGGACTGCAGGCCCAGGATCTCGACGGCGTCGGAGGGACCGGCCTCGGTGACGGCGTTGCCCTTGGGGTCGAGCATGGCGCGGACGCGGCCGTAGGTAAGGCCGGCGACCAGCGTATCGCCCACGTGCAGGGTACCGCGGGTCACGAGCACCGTGGCAACCGAGCCGCGGCCCTTGTCGAGCTTAGCCTCGAGGACGTTGCCCGAAGCGAACGTATCGGGGTTGGCCTTGAGTTCGAGCACGTCGGCCTGGAGCAGGACGGTCTCGAGCAGGTCGTCGATACCGATCTTCTGCTTGGCGGAGATGTTGACGAACATGTTCTGTCCGCCCCACTCCTCGGGGATGATGCCGTACTCGGTGAGCTCCTGGCGCACGCGGTCGGGGTTGGCACCCGGCTTATCGATCTTGTTGACGGCGACGACGATGGGGACGCCGGCGGCCTTGGCGTGGTTGATCGACTCGATGGTCTGGGGCATGACGCCGTCGTCGGCAGCCACGATCAGAATGACGATGTCGGTCACCTTGGCGCCACGGGCACGCATGGCCGTAAAGGTGGCGTGACCGGGGGTATCGATGAAGGTAATCTTGCGGTCATTGATCATGACCTGCGAAGCGCCGATGGCCTGAGTAATGCCGCCCGCCTCGCCGGCAGCGACGCCGGTGTGACGGATGGCGTCGAGCAGCGAAGTCTTGCCGTGGTCGACGTGGCCCATGACGGTGACGACCGGGGCACGCGGCTTAAGGTCGGCGGGATCGTCGTAGAACGAGAAGGTGTTCTCCTCCTCGGGGGTGATGATCTTGATCTGGCGGCCCAGGTCGTCGGCAACGAGCTCGACGAGGTCGTCGGACATGGACTGCGTCATGGTAAGCGGCGTGCCCAGCAGGAACAGGCGCTTGATGATGTCGTTGGCCGGAACGTCGAGCGCCTCGGCGAGCTCCTGGACGGTAACGCCCTGGGAGACCTTGATGGCGTCGAGGTCCTCGGGGTTTACGCCCTGGGCCAGCGCCTCCTCAATCTTGCGCTCTTCCTGAGCCTTTGCGGCCTCGCGCTCGCGCTTCTCCTTGCGCTTTTTGCGGCGACCAGTGGACTCGCGAGAGGCCTCCTCGACGGCGGCACGAGCCTCCTCGAGCACCTTCTCGCGGCTGTACTCCTCGGCCTCGCGAGCCATGCGGCTGTAGTGGTCCTCTTCGTTGTTGTGACCGCCCTTGCGCTTCTTGCCCTTGCCCTGCTTGTCGGGGTTGGGGAAGTCCATGCCGGCAGCGACGTTGTTGCTGGCATTGGTGCGATGGCTGTGGGGACGGCTCTCGGAGGCGTTGCGCTCGGAGTTGTTGTCGGAGGCGTTGCGATCGTTACGACGGCCACCGCGACGGTCGTTGTTGCCGCCACGACGGTTGCCGCGCTCGGCAGCGCGCTCGGCCTTGGCCTTCTGCTCGGCGTCCTTCTTCTCCTTGAGCACGGTCTCCTGTGCGGCGATCTGGTCGAGCAGCGAACGGAAGCGCGAACCGGAGTCGG
>UQTN01000112.1 GCA_900543945.1 uncultured Collinsella sp.
GCCCGCAAGCGCTGCGTCCTCGCCCGGCGTCGCAGCCTGAGCCACGGCCTCGGCAATGCCCTCGGCGCCCTCGGCCCACAGCTGAGCCGGCGTGGTGCCAAAGGCCATCGCGAAGGCCAGGAATGCCACCAGGCCGCGCTTGGCTACGCCGCGTGCAATCGCGCCACGGCGATGCAGCGAGGCGCGCTCGCGCTCGTCCTCAAACATATCCATTTGTCCCCCATTGTCTGTACTTGGAGCATTGCCCAGCGGCTGCCCCACGTCATCGCGCATGTTACGCTCGAGTTCCCCCATCGGGGTCCCCCTTCCCTCCAGAGCCCTATGCACACCGGCGGCATACGCCGCAGCCGCATGCAAGATGGGAGGCGATCCGACTTAACCTTAACGGCTCAGGCGCGTCGTCCGATCTGCGACGCGAACATCCCGAGCCAAGAGGAATTACGGTTACTGGTACAGCCGGGGACTTGCACCCCGATTCTCCCAAACGCGCAGGAAAACCGCGCGTTCGTGCGTCTCCGCACCACCATCTAGGCCATCGATTATTATCGTCAAAATGGTATCACGCAAAAGGGCCCCGCACACAGGCGAAGCCCAAGGTAAAAGCTATTGTTTGCGATAGGAAAAAGCGGTGACGGTCGCAGCCTCTAGTGTTTGCCGCCGTGGCTGTTGAGCCAGATATTGCGGCCCAGCATAAGCGCCAGCACCAGCGCGCTCACGTAGCCCATAAAGCCAATGACCGGGATACCAAACACAACCGGCTCGATGCGCGCGTAGTACACCACCGACGAACCGATAAACAGGCCAGCAATCACAATTGCCATCGACATGCGGTCGATAATTCCGCCCAGCTGTCGCAGCGCCTTATCGCTGCTCATGATCTGCGTGTTCACCTTAAGCTGGCCGCGCGTGAGCATACGCGAAGCCAAGCCCAGATACTCGGCCGCCTCGAGCGAGCCTTTTGCCGCGCGATAGCTGCTCGCGGCAAGATCGCGTCCCATGTCGCGCACGCGCGCATAAGTGCTTTTTTCGTTTTTGATATGCGTCTGAATGATCTGGATCATGTTGACGTTGGGCATGTACTCGGTCAACAGGCCCTCGAGCGTCACCATGCCGCGGGCGAACATCGTTACCACGCTCGGCAGCTCAACGTCGTTTTTGCGCGCCAGGTTTAACAGCGAGGTCAAAAACTCGCCGATATCCAGATCCTTCAGGTCAAGGCCCGCAAAGTCAGCCACGATAAAGTCCAAATCGGACAAAAAGGCCGAATGATCGAGCTCGGCCGAATCGCCACGCGTCACGGCGAAGCGCATGAGCGAATCCTTAAGCTTTGGCACGTCACCCTCGGCCACGGCGAAAATCATGTCCTTGACGATACCGCGATCGTGACTCGACATGCGTCCGACCATGCCCAAGTCGATAAAGTAAACGATGCCGTCCTTGAGAATAATGTTTCCCGCATGCGGGTCGGCATGGAAAAAGCCGTCATCGAGCACCTGCGTCGAGTAATCCTCGACGATTGCGGCACCGATCTTTTCCAAGTCATAGCCCTCGGCCACCAAGCGTTCAGGATCGGCGATCGAAATGCCGTCGACGTAGTCCATAACCACCACGTGCTCGGTGCACAGGTCCAGATAGGATTTAGGGCACGTCACGCCATGAACGCTCTTATGGAACTCGTAGAAGTCGTTGAGGTTTTTGGCCTCGGCCAAAAAGTTGGTCTCCTCGCGAAACGAGGTCCACAACTCCTCGACTACGCCGTGCAGGTCAACGAATTGATCGGTGTTGACGAACTTGGAAACGATACGCACCACCGAGCGGATGATATCGATGTCCTGTGCCATAACCTGCTGCGCACCGGGGCGCTGCACCTTGACGGCCACGTCCTCGCCCGTCACCAGACGAGCGCGGTGCACCTGCGCGAGCGATGCGCTACCAAGCGGATTGGGGTCGATCGCATCGAACATCTCCCCCAGGCGCAGGCCGTATTCTTCTTCCAGACAACTGAGTACGACCTCGTACGGCACCGGCTCCACATCGGAGCGCAGACGACGCAGCTCGTCGCAAAAGCGTTGCGGCAGAATCTCGGAGCGGTTAGCCAGGATCTGCCCCATCTTGACGAACATGGGGCCGAGCTCTTCGAGCAGACGACGCAGGCGCACCGGCGTGAGGTTATCCCACACGCGATACTTTTTGATCAGGCGAACGATCTGACCGATGCGTTCGCGGCGGCCCGCCGGCGTGAGCTGGTATTCCTCGTCCGGCGCCATCGCGTCGGGCTCCTCGGGGACCATATCGACAGCGCGCGGCTTCTTGCGAGCGCCCGAGACGGCGGCGTCGACCTCGTCGACAACCGCCGCCTCGTCACACAAGGGATCTTGATTGTTGTAATCGGTGGTGGAATCTGCCATCTGCGCTACTACTCGGCCTCTTCGGCGTCCCCTGCGTCGTCGGGCTCAACAGACTCGACGGGCACCGAGGTCACGTTGTCCTCGACCGAATCGACGATATCGCGCACATGGGCCAGGAAGGCCGTGCGCTCGGGGGCGGTCATAACGCGGACGCGGGCCAGGATGAGCTCGTCGAGCACTCGCTGTGCCGCAGTCTCACCCTGCATGCCCAGGCGCTCGGTCAGGTCGGAGATGGTGCCACCGGCCTGCTCGAACATGTCGGACACACTGCGGGCGATATCGGGGGTGCCGGCATCCTTGCGGACCTGCTCGCCCTTGGTACTGAGGTCGTCGAGAACTTTCTTGCTGCCCTCGACGGCAACGGCGGCGGCGCCGAAGCCCACGTTGATGGCACCGTTAACAAGCTGATCGAGTTTCATAACCATGGTTGGCTCCAATCATGAACAACTGCATTGGCCTTCTTGTACCCAAGATTGAGTGAAAGCGACAAAGCGTTTAAGCGCTATTCGATCGACGGGAAATCCCTACCTCACGTTGTCGTTCATCGCGAAAGAGTTCTTCATGGCGCAGCTCGTGGTGTAGAGCACCTTGCCCAGTAGAGCATCGGTCTCTACACGAACACGCTCGGCAAAGGCCTCGTTGGCGCGTGCAAGCTCGGCAGGCACCTCGGCCTCGGGCAGCGCGGCTACGACAGCGTCGACGTCATGGATCTGCTTGTGGCCCATGCCGCCGACCTTCTCCTGGTAGTCCTCCACGGCGCGGCCGCACTCGTGGAAGCGAACGTCGGCCAGCGCACCAATCAGGCGGTTAGCCCAGTAGAAGTTTTCGGACGTCACGCGAGCCTGCGTGTCGGCATAGTACTCGGGCATGGTCTCGACGTTGGCGTACAGCGGAACCAGCGCGTTAAACGAGTTGGAGCCAAAGGCCATCCACTGCACGGCGCGATACGCCGGCTGCGCATAGGGGCGCAGCTGCAGCACGGCGAGCTGGCTGTTGCGGTTGATGCCGATGGGACGATAGGCGCCGCGCGTGGCGGGCGTACCCTTGCTGCCGTAGCAGTCGTACTCCGTGCCCTGGTAGTGACTCGAAAGCACGTACTTGATGTCCTCGATGGTCACCTTGCGCTCAGGCACGCGGCTCCAGGGGATGTCGTCGCTCTCGGGCGTGTAGTCGGCCTCGGGACCGTCCCACACATCGCTGGGGTTAAGGCAGCGCTGCATATACCAGGCGCGCGGCGTGTTGTAAACGTGGTCGCTGTCACTGTGCGAGCCAAAGGCCTCGCGCGGGTTAAAGACCGCGGCCGGACCGTCGCCCTCGACGCCCAGCGTCAGGTCCAGATGCCACTCGGCCATCCAGGAGCGCAGGTCGGCGGAGCACATGTGGTCGGCCTGGGCGCCCTCGGCGTCATCCAGGTCAAAGCTGTCGATACCCAGCTGGTTGGGCATGGTCACATAGGCGTCATCGGGCACGCGCTTGGCAATCCAGTGGTGGCCGCCGATGGTCTCGAGCCACCAGATCTCGTCCACGTCGCTAAAGGCGATGCCGTTGTTCTCGTAGGTGCCATAACGCTCGAGCAGGTCACCCAGAATGCGTACGCCGTCGCGGGCGGACTTGGCATACGGCAGCACCAGGGTCACCATGTCCTCCTCGCCCAGACCGCCGGGCTGCGCCGGAACATAGCCGTCCTCGCCCTCGTTGCCCTTGGCGGGCACGTAGTCCACGAGCGGGTCGGCGCCGCGAACGCGCTCGTTGGTGGTGAGCGTCTCGGTTGCGGACATGCCCACATTGAGCTCGTTGAAGCCGGCCTCGGCCCAGATGCCGTGGCCCGGGACAACATCGGGGACGCTCGTGTAGCGCATGGGGTTATCGGGCAGTTCAACGGTCAGGCGACTCAGGACGCTCATGTAGGCACGCGGCTGCTCGTCGGGATGCACCACGCGCATACGCTTGGGCTCAAACACCCCGTTGGACGAGTCCTCGTTGCGGGCGACAAGCGTCGACCCGTCGTAGCTCGCATTCTTACCAACCAGAATCGTTGTGCACGGCATGCGCATCCTCCTTGAGCGAAGAAATCAAACGATAACAGTGTATCGCTTCGGCGCAGAAAGGGCGAAACCACGGCCTCGGCAGCCCTTGTGGTCAAAAATGCCAAATATGAGTACTGTCACCAATTTAGTAACAGCAATTTTGCTACGCATGGGTGTCGGAAGTCTACATCTGTTCAAAAATTAGATGATGTAATTCCTCATAGGTCCAATAAAATAGGCTCTCTATCGATAATAAATATCGTTAGAGAGCCAAATTAGCCTAAAATATATGTGAGTATCTTGGCAACAGTACTCATATTTGGCATTTTTTGTCCACAGGGTATAGAACTAACCCCTCAAACAGCCCAAAACGCCTATTTCGATGCGCGCTCGGCCGCCTCGATCGCGTGTTTGGCGAGGATCGCCGTCGTCACAGCGCCCACGCCGCCCGGCACGGGCGTGATGGCGTTAACAACCGGCTCCGCAGCATCAAAATCGACGTCCCCGACCAGCTTGCCAGCGGCCTCGTCCCAATTAATGCCAACATCGATGATCGTCTGGTCCTCGCGAATGGCATCCACGCCAATCGTGTGCGCGCGTCCAACGGCGGCAACCACAATGTCGGCAGCACGGCACTCGGCAGCAAGGTCGCGCGTATGCGTATGGCACGTCGTCACGGTCGCATTGCGCGCCGTAAGCATGGCGGCAACAGGACGCCCGATCACCAGCGAGCGCCCGACCACAGCAACCTTAGCTCCATCCAGCTCAACGCCGTAATGATCCAGCAAAGCAAGCACGGCTTCGGCTGTGCAGGGGGCAAAACCCTCGCCGCGCCCCGAAAGCGTGGTGAGCAGCGAAGCCGGCGTCATGGAGTCAACGTCTTTGGCAGGATCGAGTGCCGCGGCAACCGCGTCCTCGTCAAGGCCGGCGGGCAGCGGGCGGAACATCAGGCAGCCATGAACAGACGAATCGGTATTGATGTCCTCGATGGCCGCCAACAGCTCGTCCTGCGAAACATCGGCGGGAAGCAAAACGCGGCGAGCTTCAATGCCAACCTTCTCGCAGCGCTTGAGCGCACCGCGCTCGTAGGATAGGTCGTCCTCGCGTTCACCCACGCGCACGATAGCCAGCGTCGGCACAACGCCGCGCTCGCGCAAAGCCACGCAGCGAGCAGCAAGTTCCTCAGTCAAAGCGCGAGCAACGGGGGCACCCTTCAGCAGTTCAGCCATGGCTATCCCCTCTTCCTTGCGGCGTCGGCGGCGCGGCGCGCCAGCGCATCGGCGCGCGGCAACCACATGTCGAGCAACTCATCACACGCCGTCTCGAGCTCCTCAGCACGAGCGCGATCCTTCATAGACGTGGTGTTCGCAAAGAGCGTCAAGCTCGCGCCCTGCATAGCGGAACGGCAGAACACGGCGCCGCACGCCACATCGGACAGCAGCTGACGCGAACCCTTGTCGGCCATGTCCTCGAGCAGCGCCAGTGCACGCCCGCAGGCATCCATAATGCGATACGGCGGCATAGCGGCCACATGCAGCGCATCCTGAATCGCGGTCGCTCGAGCCGGATCGCCACGCGAAATACCGTACGCCGCGGACACCTGCCCATAGGCACGAACGTCCTCGGCAACCAACTCGACAAGCTCCTGGGCCAGCTCATCAGCCTGGGCAAACGCGCGCGTCAGGTCATCCGCGCGATCGGCAAGCGCGGGGTTGGTCGCGCCGTAGCGCGCGACCATACCGCACAGCGAGGCGCCCAGCGCACCCACAAAGGCGCTC
>UQTN01000113.1 GCA_900543945.1 uncultured Collinsella sp.
ACGGCCGAGAAGCTCGCCGCCGCGCGCGACGTGGGAGCGCGCTGCATCGTGGTCACCCGTCCCGCCGAGGGAGGCGGGGCCCTTTCGCTTCGGGAAGTGGAAGACGCGCTCTTACGGGAGTTCGCGCGCTAGGCGCTTGCCGCGCCTGCGCGCCCTCCCGTCCGCGAGGAGGAGCGCCCCGAGCAAGCTCGACCCGTACAAGCCCGTCATCCATCAATAGCTCGAGGACGACGCCCAGAACTGGCGCAAACAGTCCTTCAATAAGTTGCGGTGAAATAGTGTCTGTTTTTGCTGCTAGATAGCATATTCAGTCCCTAATTCACCGCAACTTGTTGGTGGTGGCTTACTGGTAGCGTAGGCACTCCACCGGGTTGAGCTTTGCCGCGCGGCGAGCGGGGTAGAAGCCAAAGATTACGCCGATGCCGACGGAGACGCCGAAGGCCAGCAGCACCGTGGCGATTGAAAAGCTCGGTGTGATCTCCCCACTGGCACCGAGCTCGTTGAGAACCCCTGATCCTGCGGCAAACATCGCGAGGCCCCAGGCCAGCAGATAGCCAATCAGGACACCCAGCAGGCCACCGGTGACGCACAGCGCCGAGGACTCGGCCAAAAACTGCGCGGTGATATCGCGGCGACTGGCGCCCAAGGCACGGCGAATACCGATCTCGCGGATGCGCTCAGTCACGTTGGTAAGCATCATATTCATAATGCCGATTCCGCCGACAAGCAGTGAGATACTGGCGACAGCGCCCATGATGAGCGAGAAGGCGCCCATAAACGAGTTGAGTGCATCGATGGCACTTTTCATGGAGGTCGCCGATACGCTGTCGTACTCATCATCCTCCGAGATGCCCTTCATCGCGCGTACCTTAGACTCGATGGTCTTGCAGAGCTCGTCCATGTCTGTGCCCTCGGCGGCAAGTGCCGTCACGCTGGGGAATGAAGGATTCTCGTCGCCAAACAGGCCGGAGATGGTTTCGCGTGGCATATACAGCGTGAGCGAGCCCATGGAGTCGCTGCCGCCATCAATCACGCCTACAATCTGCACCTCGCCGTTGGACACCTTGATGGTTTTCCCCAGTGCGTCCTGTTCGTTGCCGTAAAGCTGATCGGCGCCGCCGCGGCTGATGAGCGCCACGCGCGAGCCTGATTGAGACTCTGCCTGTGAATAGACACGTCCCGCAACGAGCTTGCTGGCGCCCACGGCATCGAGCATGTCGCTATCGACGCCGTGTGCCATGACGGTATAGCTTTTATCCCCGACCTTGTACTCGGAATAGGCGCTATCGACGATGCCGATCTGCTCAATCTGCGGCACCAGTTTGCGAAGCTTTTCCACATCCGAATCGGTGAGTTCTTGGGACGAATAGATCTCTACCATGCGGGCTGCATTGAGGCCCAGGCTGTTGACCAGGCTGTTTTGGATGCCGCCGATGAGCGAAGTCATGGCGATGACCGAGGCGATGCCAATGACGATGCCAAGGATGGTGAGCAGGCTGCGTCCCTTGTTGGCCTCGAGCGAGTGAAGGGCTTCTTGGACAAGATCGCGGGTGCTCATTCCTTCGCTCCCTTCGGCTGATTGGTGGATGTCGAAATCGTGGGCAGGGCGTTCACGGCCCCGCGTAACGTATTCGGTGTATGCGCGACATATGCGCCGTCATGGATTCGCCCGTCACGGATGGTTACGGCTCGATCGGCCTCGGCGGCGATGCCGGGGTCATGCGTGATGAGTACGATGGTCTTGCCACGTTTCTGGAGCTTGTGGAAGGTTTCCATGACGAGCGCCCCGGTTGTCGAGTCTAGATTTCCCGTTGGCTCGTCGGCCAAAATGATGGGCGGGTCGTTGACGAGGGCGCGCGCGATGGCGACGCGCTGCATCTGTCCGCCCGAGAGTTCCGATATGCGGTGGTCCCAATGGTCGACCGGCAGTGTGACGGCTTGCAGCGCGTGCACGGCGCGCATCTCGCGCTGGCTACGCGGCACATTGGTGTAGGACAGCGGCAGCATGACGTTTTCGATCACCGTCAGACGCGGCAGCAAGTTAAAACTCTGAAAGACAAAGCCGATGCTCAGCGCGCGCACCTCGGTGAGCTCATCATCGTCGAGCTCGGCGACGTTGAGCCCTTGCAGGAAATAATCACCCGCCGTCGGCTTGTCCAGGCAGCCCAGGATGTTCATGAGCGTCGACTTGCCCGAGCCCGAGGGGCCGGTGATTGCGACGAACTCACCGGGGTTCACCGCCAGGCTCACGTTGTGCAGGATGTGGGCGCAACCGGCCTCGCTCTCAAAGATGCGGTGCACGTTGCGGATGTCGATGACGGGACGCATTACTTGCCCTCGTCGGCAGACATATTGTCGCCGCCGTCTGCCGTCATGCCTGTGCCGGTATCCGTCACGATGGTGTCGCCGTCGCGTAACTTGGTAACCGGGACGTCTGGGTTGATCTCGTTGCCCTGGTCGTCGCGCTTGACCTGCGTCTTACCGACTACAGCCTCGTTGTCGTTTTGCGTCACGACGGTCACCTTCACGCGGCGCGTCTTCTTGCCTTCCGAATCGGTGGCCAGATTGACGTAATAGTGCTCGCCATCTTCGGTCATCAGCGCCATGGTCGGCACCATAACCACGTCGTCGAGCTTCTCGGTCACTACCGAGACCTCGGCAGTCATACCCGGCTTAAGGCGACTGTCGGGTGCTTCGATGAGGATGTCGACGTTAAAGGTTACGCTGCCGCCGCCGGAGTTGGAGTCGGAGTTTGCCACCGAGGCGATGGCCGTGACCGTTCCCTGGCTCACGATATCGGGAAACGCTGGATAGGTCACGTTGGCGCTCTGGCCCACGGCGATCTTGGCGATATCCTTTTCGCCCACCTGCACGGTCACCTTCATCTTGGACAGGTCGGCAATCTGCATGCACTGCTTGCCGCCGCTTGTATCGCTTTCGCCCATGATCATGCCGCCTGTTACCGTGGCGCCCACCTTGGCGTTGAGCTCCACGATGCTACCCGAGCTCGGGGCCGTGACCGTACGGCTGGCGGCCTTGGCGTTCGCCTGATCGAGGTTTGCCTGGGCCGATGCGAGGCTGCGCTGCGCGGCCGATACGGCGTTCGTCTCCGCCGATGCGGCGGAGACGCCAGCCGCTGCGGAAGCTCCATCGGCGTCCGTCGTCGGGGTGGCCTGCGCGGCAGCTGCGGCTTTCTGCGCGTTGGTGAGGTCTTCCTGAGCGGCTGCAACTGCACGCTGCGCCTCGGCAACGTTGCGATCGAGCTCGTCGTTTTTAATGGTCATAAGCACGTCGCCCTCGTTGACGGATTGGCCTGCCTGCACGTTGATCGAATCGACCGTGCCGTCGACAGAAGGGGAGACCACTGAGGACGAAATGGGTTTGAGCTGGCCTTTCGCCTCGACCGCTGTGGTAAACGTGCCCTCGGTCACCATGTCGGTCACAGGCCCGCTAGCGCCCTGCGGCTGCGCATTGATAACCAGGGTTGCGACAATGGCAATGAGCACGATGGCAACAACGACGCCGGCGGCAATACCGCGTCGAATCAGCTTTTTGCGTCGACGTTCGGCACGTTTTGCCTTGAGCTTGGCATATGCCTCTTCATCGGAAATCTCGGCCGTATCGTTCGTGCGTCCGTTCTGCTTGTCG
Source organism: uncultured Collinsella sp. (assembly GCA_900543945.1). Taxonomy (GTDB): domain Bacteria; phylum Actinomycetota; class Coriobacteriia; order Coriobacteriales; family Coriobacteriaceae; genus Collinsella. The sequence goes on from UQTN01000113.1 coordinate 3,649, forward strand.
GCATGTACGTTTGTAATCAGAGGAAGCGTTTCGGCGGCATCTTCGGGCGTGTGCTCGGTATCATTCGGGCCCGGGGTGATCGTGGGGACATTCGGCATAGCGTCTCCTTTATAGAAAGAACCTCGATAATTATATGCGCTCACCGATTAGGACGGGCGCATGGGACGGTTTCTTTCGGAACTGTTAGATTGGTCGCAGCGGTTCCACGTTGTATGAATGTGCGCGTTGCACTACGAGTGGACAACCACGCACAGGCCGACTTTGATGCAGTCGTGAAGTGCCTTTGCATCGGCCAGGCGCAGGTTGATGCAACCGTGGCTGCCGCACCACTTGTACGACTCGGCATTATCGAAGCTCTTGTCGTTTTGCCAGGTGGCGTCGTGGAATCCGACCATATTGCCCTCGAACGGCATCCAATAGCTGACCGGGCTCTCGTATTTGGGCTTGCCGGTCTCGGGGTCCTTGGCACCGATAAGCTTGCTGGCGCCATTGTTGCTGTTGATCTGCCATACGCCCTCGGGGGTGGCGTCCTCGCCCGGTTTTCCCGAGATAAAGTTGGCCTCCCAAACGATATTACCGTTCTCGTCATAGTAGCGCGCGTGCTGCTCGGACAGATCGACGTCGATATACGCCTTCCAGTCGGGCTCTCCCTTTGCGGTAAAGGTGTCGGCCTTCTGGGAGTACTTGATCTCGATTTCGCCGGTCTGCTTGTTGTTGATGGCGTCCTCGACCTGCTTGGCGAGCGAGCTACTGTCAATGGACCAACCAAAGTCACCGCCTTCGACGGCACACTGCTTGCCATCGGCGCGCGTCCACCAGCGAGTGGAGCCCACGGTATTAAAGCCGTTGGCGAGCTCGGCTGCCCAGCTGCTGATCTGCGACGTATCGAGCGTGGGGTTGGCCGGATCGGCAAAGCTGATCCACTGCAACACGGAGCTGCCATCAACCTTGCCGGCATCCTCGCCGTTGAGCTTGAGGGTCACGTTGACGCCCAAGAAGTTGTTGGCGGCATCGCATGCGGCCTGAATCTGATCATCGGTCAGCGTTCCATTGAGCGGCTCATAGGCATCGTTGCCGAGCTTGGAAAGATCTACGGTCTCGGCCAGCGAGGCAAGCTCGAGCTCGGCATACTTAATGACATGCTCGCGGCTGAGTTTTTCGTTGGAGCGCGCCTTCTCGACGGTAAACTTGCCGGCCTGCTCGTCATAGGAGCTTTTGGCCTCGAACGCGCCCGAACGCCCCTCGTTAAACTCGTCGATGGCGGCGCCCAGATCCTTCTCAAACTGCTTTTGGTCAAAGGTGTCGGAGAGCATGGACAGGTCGACGTCTTGATCAAGATCGACTTCGTTGGAGCTAGCGGTTGTTTTGGTCTTGCCGCTTAAGGATTCTACAAGGCGAACCGGCCATACAAAGGCTTCGTTGCGGCTGATAATCTCTTTTGCGGCAGCTTCGCCGTCGACAATGGGCTCATCGGACTCGGGCTGATAGGTCCAGCTAAAGTCTTCGCCTGTCACGGTGAGCTTATAGTGCTTCCAAGCCGAGTTGACCTTGGTGGCGGCAGACGAAGCGTTGGAGAACGAGACATCGACGCCGGCGATAGTGGTGTTGGGGTAGGCTACCTGCGAAAACGCTACAACGCCTACGATATAGACAATGACGATAAGACCCAGAACGACAAAGAGCGTCGTCTTTTTGCCCGACTTATTGTTCTCGGCGGGTTTGCGTGCGGGGCCGCGATCGCCTCGAGCGTGCGTGGGGGGCTGCTTGGGCGCATTGCCATTTGCCTGGCGCTGCTGATGCTGCTTGTTCGGACGTTGGGAAACGTTTGCCGCACCTCGCTGCTGACCGCGGCTCGGCGCGATAGGACGCGGCGACTGAACGCCGCCGGTGTGCCTGCTCGGCTGCTGCGGATCGGGAATCAGTTGAGTTCGATCGTTTTGCGACATCGTATGCATATCCTTCGGATTTCGCCTTGCGGCTCATCGTGTTTTTACTGGGCTTGCATTATAGCGATTACCCAGTTGTTTGTGGTATGGAAACGGTGGCATTCAAAAGAGGTGGGACATTTGTCCCACTATCGAGTCGTTCTTGGTCACTACCCGCACACACCGCATTTTGCACAGGCCGACAGTGCGGCAGGAGCCTGCGCGATGCCGCCCTTTGCCGTCTCGCGTAGCGTGGCCGGCAACGCGTGGCCCACCGAGAGCATGACGTGTGCCATCTGGTCAAACGGCACTAGGCTCTTAATGCCGGCGAGGGCGAGTTGTGCGGAGCTAAAGGCGGCTGCCACGCCGATGGCGTTGCGGTTTTGGCAGGGTACCTCCACGAGGCCACCGACGGGGTCACAAACGAGGCCCAGCAGGTTACTCAGCGCGATGGAACTGGCGTCGAGCGCCTGCCC
>UQTN01000114.1 GCA_900543945.1 uncultured Collinsella sp.
GAGCATGCGCGCATCGAAGCCGAGCTTGCGGAGCGCGGCGATGGCCTCGGCGCTCGTCTCCTTGACCTCATCAGCCACGGCGATGGTGCCGACAAGCTCGCCGTTCTTGGCAAAGAACAGCGGCGTCTTGCCCTCGGCGGCAAATTGCTCGGCAAGGCCGGCGGGCACCTTCGCGCCCAGCTCGACCATCAGGCGCACGTTGCCGGCAGCGATGACGTTTTGTCCCTCGCGCGCCGTAACGCCTCGTCCAGGCACGGCGGCAAAGTCCTCGACCGTGCGCGCCACGATTCCGCGCGACTCGCACTCGGCCATGATCGCCTCGGCCAGCGGGTGCTCGCTCGAGCGCTCCAGCGCGGCAGCGAGCTTCAGTAACGCCTTTTCACTCATAGCGGGCGAGCCGTCGGCGCGCGCGACAACCACAATGTCGGTCACGGCCGGCTTGCCGCGGGTGACCGTGCCCGTCTTATCGAGCACCACGGTGCCCACGCTGCGCAGGTTCTCCAGCGCCTCAGCGCTCTTAAACAGAATGCCCATCTCGGCGCCCTTGCCGGTGCCCACCATAATGGCGACGGGCGTGGCCAGACCCAGTGCGCACGGGCAGCTGATCACCAGCACGGCCACGGCGGAGGTGAGCGCCTCGTTCATGCTGCCGGTCAGTGCCATCCACACTACAAAGGTCACGACCGAGATTACAAACACCACGGGCACGAACACGCCGGCGACTTTGTCGGCCATGCGGGCGATGGGCGCCTTGGTGGTGTTGGCGTCCTCGACGAGCTGGATAATCTTGGCGAGCGACGTGTCGGCGCCCACACGCGTGGCGCGGAAGGTAAACGAGCCCGTGCGGTTGACCGTGGCGGCGTTGACGGTGGCACCGGCGGTCTTTTCCACGGGGATGGACTCGCCGGTGAGCGCACTCTCGTCCACGGCCGAGCTGCCCTCGAGCACCACGCCATCGACGGGGATGGACTCTCCGGGGCGTACGCGCAGGACCTGGCCGGGAAGGATGCTGTCGACGTCGACGGTGGTCTCGGTGCCGTCCTCTGCCACGACGGTCGCGCTCTTGGGCGCCAGGTCGATGAGCGCCTCGATGGCGCCGCCGGTCTTGGATTTGCTGCGTGTCTCGAGGTATTTGCCCACGGTGACGAGCGACAGGATCGTGCCCGCACTCTCAAAATACAGGTTGTCCATGCCCGTCATCATGGCCTCGTGGATTTGCCCGGCGGCCAGCTGGTCGGCCATGATAAACATGGCATAGAACGACCAGGCGACGGAAGCGGTGGCGCCCACGGCAATAAGGGCGTCCATGGTGGGCGCGCCGTGCGCGAGCGATTTAAACCCGTTGATAAAGTACGCGTCGTTGACATAGACGATGGGGATAAGCAGGACGAGCTCGGTGAGGGCGAGCGTCATGCTGTGGGTATGGTCGGTGAAGACGCCGGGCAGCGGCCAGCCAAGCATGTGCCCCATGCCTATGTAGAACAGTGGGATGAGGAATACGATCGAGACGATGAGACGAGTGCGCATGGCAGAGGCGGCGGCCTCCAGTTTTTTGGTGGGCGACTCCATATGGGCGGCGCCGGACCTGGCTTGCGTACTGCCGCTTTGGGCGGCGTCGGTGCCCGTGCTGACGGGTGAGGCCGAGTAGCCAGCGCGATCGACGGCGGTGCAGATGTCGTCGGGGGTGACCTGCGCGGGGTCGTAGTCCACCAGCATAGAGCCGGCGAGCAGATTGACCGCGACGCTCTCGACGCCGTCGAGCTTGCTCACGGCACGATCCACGTGCGCCTGACAGGCGGCGCATGTCATGCCACCCACGTTGAACTTATCTTGAGCCATGGCTTCTCCTTTCTGTGACGTAGTGTCGGAAATGTTAACCAACCGATACTATACACCCATACCCCCTGGGGGTGTCCAGTAATGGTTGGAATGTATGACTTTTCATTACAGATGAGGGCGGCTGCTCAATCGGTGGCCGTCCTAACCAATCATCTCAATCTGTAACATCTAGCAGGGAAAATGACCTCTAACTGTTACAGATCAAGACATAGAAATCGGCCGAAAACTAACGTCTCGATCTGTAACAACTAGACCCCGTTTTACCGAGTATTTGTTACAGATCAAGACAAACAGTTGGCAGGAAACTCAATGTCTCAATCTGTAACGTCTAGCAGGGAAAATGACCTCTAACTGTTACAGATCGAGACAGACTGCCCGGGGTCAGCTCAAATGTCTTGATCTGTAACATCTAGAGAGGTTTTTAACCCCTTACTGTTACAGATTGAGATGTTGTCTCGCGGGGCGGGGGTTTGTCTCGTTCTGTAACATCTAGACCTGTATCTGCCGAGCTAGTGTTACAGATCAAGACAATTGCCGGGGAGGGGTCCCGTCACGGCAAGACGCCCGCTCCCTAGATGCAGAACCCGGGGATCACGCAGGTTCGCTTGCTTGGCTTTTCCGCAGGCGTTGCGTACGTAAAGACGTCGCCGTCGTAGCCCACACGGTTCATATAGAGCGTGCCTTCGCTCTCCGATGTGTCGGGACTCACCGTTCGTTCCCACCAGCAGGTGTCCTTGCCCTTCCACTGGCGGACCATCGTCTCGTTCGTGGAATACGGGCTCACCTTGAGCTCGCGGAAGAGCTGATACTCCTTGCCCTCGCCGTTGTAGATGTCTGCCAGGTAGTGATAGCCCTCGGCAAACGAATCGGGCGGTTGCGTACCGCACAGCTCGACCATGGCGGGCAGCCAAAGGGTTGCGGGCAACTCGCTCAGACACGATGCACTGTTGGCGGCGCCCACATTGTTCGAGACCTTCTTGACCCCTTTAATGAGCGCGCGCAACTCGTTGGGCAGCAGCTTAAGGCCGTCGCCGTCGAGCCATTCCCGCAGCTCGCAATCTGCCCAGCCGGCGCTCGGCGGTTCAGTCGCAGCATCGCGCTCGGCAATACCCGCGTCGAACATAAACGTCAGCCCGGCCTTGCCCGTCCCGTCCAGAAGCTCATCGTGGCGGATGCCCACAAGCTGAGCGCCGACCTCCAGCCCGTTGGCGAGCTTCACGCGCTTGGTGCACGGATAGGGGATATGCCCATCAACGTCGAGCAGGTGGTAGCGCTTGGCAATCTCGTGTGCCTCGCTACGGGTCTCGGCGGCCTTAATCTTGAGCGAAATCTCCTGCAGCTGAGCCCAGGTGTAGTCGTCAAGCGAACCGCGGATGCCGTCCAGGTAGTCGGGGATGCCAAAGCCATGGGTTGCCGCCCCGATAACGCCGAGCCCCGCAACGGCTGCAACGACGCCGCCGATGACAAAGCGACGGCGTGTCATGACGTCGTGCCGGGCCTGCTCCAAAATCTCTCGCGCGCGCTCGCCGGCGACGTCGACCTTAAGGTGCGTGCCAGAATCGATATCAATTGCGGCCTCGTCTCCTGCACCCTCGTGGTCCTCAGATTCTGCAGCGGGGAGGTATGTCGAGAGCACCTCGAGCATCTGCTGCTCGGTAGGGCGATCGCCCTGTTCGACCGAGATGCCTTTCATGATGATCTGGACAAGCGCTTTGTCGCCCTCGCAGCGCGGCTCGAGCGGCGCCGGTTTGGTCTTGGTCTTTATGAGGTAGAACGAGCCGGTCGCCGCGGCACCCGTCGACTCGACATCGAACGGTTTGCGACCGCTGTAGAGCTGGTACAGAATGCTCGAAAGCGCATAGACGTCGATCGCGGGCGAGCGGCGAAGGGCCGCGATGCCTTCGATATCCTGCGTGAGCATTTCGGGCGCGGCGTATGCGGGCGTGGCAAAGCGCCAGATGTCGGCGCGCCGGGTGATCGTGTCGTCGCCGAGGGCCATGGTCGCGGAGCCCATGTCGATGAGACAGGGGTCAAAGGAGCAATCGGCAATCTGCTGCTCGAGCGTTCGGCTGGTGGTGCGGAACATGATATTGGCAGGCGACAGGTCGCGATGGACGACCGGATTCACAAGGCCTTGGGTCATCAAGAGCGCGCGAAGCACGGCGTTTCCGACGGCGGCGACCATCTGGGTGGTCAGCCCGCCCGAGGCGTCGTGCGGAAGCAAGGGCAGCGCCTGTTTGAGCGAGGTGCCCTCGACCCACTCCATGAGGATAAGCGGGTCGTCCTCGCACGATCCGTAGCCATAGACGCGCGGAAATCCGCGCAGGTGCGAGACGGTACACAGATGACGGTACTCCTCGAACAGTGCGGCGGTGTTGGCCAGGTGCGCGGCCGATTGCTCGGCGGAGCGGTCGGGGGCTTGGCCGGAAAGGATGGCGTTGTCCTTGAGTAGCTTGACGGCAAAAACCTCGCCGCTTGTGTTGGTCGCGCGCAGCACGTGCCCGATGTTGCCGTTGTTGCGGTGGGCCGTCTGGAGAATAAGCGTCATAAACCGACGCTTGGCGTCGTCCTCGGCGCTGGGGTCGACCGCCACGGCGGTGTCGAACGTGTCAAGACGGATGAGTTTGTCGCCATAGGCGCTATCGGTAGTATCCATGGCGTTCCTTTGTCTAGCATGGGTTGCTGCGCGTATACGTGGGCAGTGTGGATATCGGTAAAGTACCATGATAGCCACACTGCCCACGTATACCGCTGAGTATTGTCGTTTACGACGCAGAAGGTAGAAGACGAAAGACGGACGGCGACCGTCTTTCGATCGCCGTCCGCGCTAGTCCACAATGACAAGGAATGTCGTGTAGAGACCCAGATGGAGCCTGTCGCTGTTTTCGATTTCCACTGGGGGATAGATCTTGCCGGGCTCGCGTTGGTCGCGCGGCGGCTCAATCACAATATCGCCGTCGCCCGCGCCCGATTCGAGCACTGTGCCGTTGGTCGACCCAAGGCCCTGGGCGTACCAGCGTCCACCTTCGAGCCAAATGCGGAGATGCTCGCGCGATGCATCAGCGCCTACATCGGTGATGCTGGGCGAAGTTTTGGGCAAGGACCCAATTACCGTGCCGCGCGGATCGCGTGTGAGGGGATGGATTTGCATGTCGGCGCAGTTGTCGGCATGGGTTCTGAGCAGACCGAGGTTGGGGGCGACAGTGCGCGGCTGCTCCAGGCTGCTCATAAAGCCACGTCCGACGGTAGTTTCGGTGGTGCCAAAGTGCCCGCCTGTCTTGCTGTCGCAAAAGCGCTCGACGGTGGCCACGCCTTGGATGGGGTCAGCGAGCGCCCCCGTTGCCACAAAGAGCATAAGGTAAAGCGTACTCTTCTCGCGCACGGCATTGCCGTCAAAGTTGTCGATGCGATTGAGGGCATTTGCATATAGGCGGCTGTCCAACTTGTAGCTGGCGAGAGCCGACATCATTTCGTTGGCGGCCGGGCCGCGATAGTGCTCGGCGATTGCCTGATAGGCGGACTCGCCGCTGCCGAGCTTGCTGCAGATTGCCGCGGAAAGATTGAGCGTGGTGACGGCAAAGTCGCTGTAGATGGCGGGCGCGCACTGGTCAGGCTCGCGATGGACGATGTAACGGGTGAGATACGAGCGGTTGGAAGAGCATTTCTCGAGCAGGGTACTGCCGAGATAAGAGTTTCCATTGATGAGCATTCGGGCGATCTCGAGATGTTTAAGACCGCCGAACGAGCGAATATCGTTATAGAGGACCGAGCAAGGCGTCTCTGCTGCCACGGATACCTCCTTTGATTGCTTCCTAGCCAATAAGGCGATAGGAATTAATGGCCCCCGGTGGGCGACGTATTAAATGGATGCGCAATATGTAGCGTAACCAAAGCAACATTATAGGCCACATGTTCGAAATTGCAGGAAGACTGAGAGATTTGGTTTGGACCGGACGGAAATCCCCCTCTGTCTTGATCTATAACAATTAGGACCGATTTTACTCGGTAACTGTTACAGATTGAGACGTTTGTGAACCGTGTCGACCGTTTGTCTCGATCTGTAACACGTAGAGGAAGATTTGCCCTGTTGATGTT
>UQTN01000115.1 GCA_900543945.1 uncultured Collinsella sp.
TCTCGGCCGCCACCTCGCGCGCGTGGTAGCGCGGACTGGACCCCTGCTTGTAGCTGGTCTCGTGCTCCTCGTCAATGATGATGAGGCCCAGGTCGCCAAGCGGGCAAAAGAGCGCCGAACGTGCGCCGACGACCACGCGGGCCGCACCGCTGGCAACCATATCCCACTGGTCCAGGCGCTCGCCGGCCGAAAGCCGCGAATGGAACACGGCGACCGTCTCGCCAAAGCGCGAACGGAAGCGGCCGACGGTCTGGGCCGTCAGCGAAATCTCGGGCACCAGCACGCAGGCCGAGCGACCGGCTGCGAGCACGCGCTCGATGGCGGAGAGGTAAACCTCGGTTTTGCCGGAGCCGGTGACGCCGTCGACCAGCACCACGTCGCCATGAGCGTCCAGACGGGCGCGCTCAATCTGCGCGAGTGCCTGTTGCTGGCCACTGGTAAGGGAGACCGGCGCTTTGCCGCTTGCCGAGGACAGCGTGGTCTGCTCGCCGCAGCCACGCCAGGCGCGGCGCTCTTCCACCACCACAACGCCGCGTTTTTCGAGCGCCTTGATGGTCGCCGACATGCTGTTATAGAGAAGGTTGAGGTCGCGCGTCGTGACCGGTCCGCACTGGAGCGCCTCGATGAGTTGGCGCTGGCGGACCGCGGTCTTGGGCGGCGTATAGTCGAAGCCCTCGGGCGTGAGCATGACCCAGCGGTTTTGGATGGGTTTGACGGCTGGACGTTCAACCGTCCACACGCCGTCGTCGCCCTTGACCACACGCGGGCTGCCGCCCGGTGGCAAAAACAGGCGCAGGCACTCGGAAAGCGTCGCGACATACTCGCGGCTCATCCAACGTGCGATGCGGGCGGCTTCGGCGGTAAAGAGCGGTTTGCTGAGGATGGCCTCGATGGGCTTGATGCGCACGGGGTCGAGGGCGTTGTTGCCCGGCAGATCGCCCAGATCAGGCGCAATGTCGACGACATAGCCCGCGGCGGCACGGTTACCAAAGTGGACCAGGACCGTGGATCCGATCTGGACCTCGTTGGCAAGGGACTCGGGGATGCCGTAAGCAAACGGTTCCGACAGCGCACGGGTGGGGATGTCGAGGACCACGCTCGCGTAGGCGGCAGGGGGCTCGGGCGCAGGCTTAGACTGAGCCGAGGCAGCGGCAGGCTTGGGCTTCACCGGAGCTTCCTCCGGTTCCGGCGAACCAAACAGCGACAGTTGTTGAGCCATACACCACCTCTAACGAACGGACCTGAAAGGGGTGGGACAAAATAATCAGTAGAGTTTGTCCCATGGCCGATACGAGTGTCGAGCTCGTTGCGTCACTCGAACATGGGACAAACACTACTGATTATTTTGTCCCAGCAACCCACTCATCGGTACAGAAACAAGAGCCCCGCTCGACGGAACGGGGCTCGGATACATGCGTTTGCGCGTCTACTACAGCGCCATCGTGCGGGCGCGGTCGATGCGTGCCAGGCAGTCGTCGCGGCCGACGAGCGCCATGGTCTCGCCCAGCGGAGGGCTCACCATGTTGCCGCAGACGGCGACGCGCACGGCCTGGAACACCACGCGCTTCTTAAGGTCCATCTGCTCGGGCAGCGGCTCAAGCGCGGCGTCGATGGCCTCGGCAGTCCACTTGTCCACGCCCTCGAGCGCGGCCTTGGCGGCATCCAGAATGGCGCCCATGCCTTCCTTAGCCAGGCCCTTGTTGACGGATTTCTCGTCATACTCGAGCGTCTCGGCCGTAGCGAAGATGGGAGCGGCGACGGTCACGGCGTCGGCCGGCATCTTGGTGCGCGGCTTGACGATGGCGGCAAGCGCGTCGATCCAGTCCTCGCCGTACTCGACGTTGCCCTCGATGAGACCCGCCTCGTGCAGCTCGGGGACCATGATCTCGTCGGCAAACTGGGCATCGGACATGCCGTTGATGTACTCGGCATTGACCCAGTCGAGCTTCTTGGGGTCGAAGGTCGCCGGGTTCTTGGAGATGCGGTCGAGCGAGAACTTGCTAGCAAGAACATCGCGCGGGATGATCGTGGTCTCGCCGTCGAGCGACCAGCCGAGCAGCGCCAGGTAGTTGACGAAGGCGTCGGAAAGGTAGCCGGCGTCGCGGTACTCCTCCACCGAAGTTGCGCCGTGGCGCTTGGAGAGCTTCTTACCGTCGGCGCCCAGGATCATGGAGATGTGGGCGAACGTGGGCACGGGCGCGCCGAGGGCCTCGTAGACCATGACCTGGCGCGGGGTGTTGGACAGGTGGTCGTCGCCGCGGATGACATGGGTGATCTTCATCATGGCGTCGTCGACGACGGTCGCGAAGTTGTACGTGGGCGTGCCGTCGGAGCGGAAGATGACAAAGTCGTCGAGCTCCTTGGCGTCGAAGGTCACCTCGCCGTGAACGGCGTCGTGGATGACGACGTCGCCGCGGTCCTCGGGCACCTTGATGCGCAGGACGTAGGACTCGCCGGCCTCGATGCGGCGGCGGGCCTCCTCGGGATCAAGATCGCGGCAACGACGCTGATAGCCCTGGAAGGGGTCCTTGCGCTCCTGCGCGGCCTTGCGGTCGGCGTCGAGCTGCTCCTTGGTGCAGAAGCAGGGATAGGCCTTGCCCTCGTCCCAAAGTTTCTGGGCGGCCTGCTTGTACAGGTCCAGGCGCTCAGTCTGGGCGTAGGGGCCAAAGTCGCCGCCTACCTCGGGACCCTCGTCCCAGTCCAGGCCCAGCCAACGCATGGCGCGCAGGATGATCTGCGTGTTCTCGTCGGTGGAACGGGTGGGATCGGTGTCGTCAATGCGCAGGATGAACGTGCCGCCGTTAGCACGGGCGAAAGCCCAGTTATAGATAGCGGTGCGGGCGCCGCCGATGTGCAGCTTGCCCGTCGGTGAGGGTGCAAAGCGGACGCGAACGTCTGATGCCATGGAAATCTCCTCGATTGCAGGATGGATGTCTAACCGCATCAGTATAAAGCAACAAAGCAACCTCCGCACAAAGGGCACCGACCCACTCATTGGGGACAGACTTAAATGACTACCCAATGAGCACCCGACTGGTCATTTAAGTCTGTCCCCAATGAGTAGGTGCGGAAAGGGTGTGAATGTTTGATTTACGCGCTATGATGTGCCCTTGCATAGAGAGCCCGGCGGAATGGTAACGGTCGCCGGGACACGTTTTTGAAAGGACAATCATGTCAGAAGAACTTCGTTCCATTCCACCCCAACACGGGTCCTTTGTTTTTACGTCGGAGTCGGTGACCGAAGGTCATCCCGATAAGATCGCTGACCAGATCAGTGACGCCGTCCTCGACGCAATCCTCGCCAAAGAAATAGAGCTCCAGGAGCAGGGCTACATCGCCCCCAACGGCGTGCCTGCCAACGTGGAGAACGTCCGCTGCGCCTGCGAGACCCTCGTGACCACCGGCACCGTCATCGTCGCCGGCGAGATTCGCACCCAGGCCTACGTCGACGTACAGGAAATCGCCCGCGGCGTCATCCGCCGCATTGGCTACAACCGCGCCAAGTTCGGTTTTGACTGCGACACCTGCGGCGTTATGAGCCTCATCCACGAGCAGTCGCCCGATATCGCCCAGGGCGTTGACGAGTCCTTCGAGACCCAGACCGGCGCTACCACCGACCCGATCGACCTGATCGGCGCCGGCGACCAGGGCATGATGTTCGGTTATGCCTCCAACGAGACCAAGACCCTCATGCCCATGCCGCACTACCTGGCAAGCCGCCTGGCCGAGCGCCTGGCTGCCGTGCGCCATGACGGAACCCTGCCCTACCTGCGCCCCGACGGCAAGACCCAGGTCACGGTGCGCTACGAGGAAGGTAAGCCCGTGGAGGTCACGACCATCGTCATCTCCACGCAGCACGCCGCCGAGATCGAGGACATGGGCAAGATCAAGGCCGACCTCATCGAGCACGTCATCACCCCGGTCATGGCCGCCGAGAACATGCCGTGGGACAACGCGGAGATCTACGTGAACCCCACCGGTCGCTTTGTCGTGGGCGGCCCCATGGGCGACACGGGCCTCACCGGCCGCAAGATCATCGTCGACACCTACGGCGGCTACGGCCGTCACGGTGGCGGTGCCTTTAGCGGCAAGGACTGCACCAAGGTCGACCGCTCCGCCGCGTACGCAGCGCGCTGGGTCGCTAAGAACGTGGTGGCCGCCGGCCTGGCCGACCGCTGCGAAGTCGAGCTTGCCTACGCCATCGGCGTTTCCAAGCCCCTCTCAATCATGGTCGACACCTTCGGTACCGCTAAGGTCGCCGAGGACAAGATCGTCGAGGCCGTTGAGAAGACCTTCGACCTGCGCCCGGGGGCTATCATCCGCGACCTAGACCTGCGTCGCCCCATCTACGAAAAGACGGCAGCCTACGGTCACTTCGGCCGCGAAGACGCCGACTTCACCTGGGAGAATACCGACCGAGTCGAAGAACTCAAAGCAGCCTGCGGCCTGTAAGCTAACGGCAAAAGCTACAGCCAAGAAACAACGCACCAAAAGAAGTACCGGCTCCAACCGGTACTTCTTTTTTATTTAAAGATGGTGAAGATGAGCCGACCTGGGACATGGAATAGGTCATAGGCCGATAAATTTCGCAGCAGAGCGACTCCAACCATGTATCCTAAGTTCCGAGGGCTTTAGTATTTGGTCGATCGCGAGTTCCGCACGAGCCGGAGGCCACTTAATGTGGCCTCCGTGCGAGCAGGACTGTCCGAGCAGGCGACCAAATACTAAAGCCCTCGGAACGGCGGGACAGAGTATGCCCCGCCCCTCGGGACGATGGGATAGAACAGGAGCGCATATGGCAGGCAAGCCACAAACACTAGCTACGACCTCGGCATTCGAGATCTTGGGCCCCGTCATGGTCGGCCCCAGCTCATCGCACACCGCCGGCGCCCTGCGCTGCGCCCAAGTTGCCGCCAGCCTGCTGGAAGGCCGCATCACTAAGGTCACCTTTGGCCTGTGGAACTCCTTTGCCCACACCTACCGCGGCCACGGCACCGATCGTGCGCTCGTCGCGGGCATCCTGGGCCTCGACACCGACGACGAGAACATCAAGCAGGCCTTCGACCTCGCACGCGAGCAGGGCCTCGACTACCACTTTGAAATTAAGGGCGACGACGCCTCCATCCATCCCAACACCGTCGACATCGACATGGCCGACGATACGGGCGCCACGGCGCAGGTCCGCGGCGAGAGCCTCGGCGGCGGCAAGATGCGCATCAGCCGCATCAACGGCGTCGGCGTCGATATCTCGGGCATGTATTCCACGCTCTTCGTGGCACACCAGGACGTCCCCGGCGTGCTCGCCGCGCTCACGAACCTGCTCGCCTACGCACACGTGAACATCGCCTTCTGCCGCACCTACCGCACCGAAGTGGGCGGCCAGGCCTACTCCGTCTTCGAGACCGACGGCGCGCCCGACGACACCGTCGTCCCCATGCTCCGCAAACTCGACAATGTCGATTACGCGACCTTTATCGAGCTCCCCGGTTCTGCCTCGTCGCTCTCCCCCGGTGTCTCGGCAAAGGAGATCTTCGACGACGGCGAGCAGCTGCTCGATGCGTGCGAGGAACTGGGGCTTAACATCGGCGCCGTCATGGCCGTGCGCGAGGCACGTCTGACCGGCGAGGCACACGCTATCGCCGCCATGCGCCGCGTACTCGACGTCATGCGCGAAGAGACCACAGCCCCCATTTCCAATCCACAGCGCTCGCTCGGCGGCCTCATCGGCGGCGAGGCAAAGCTTGTCGATGCCACCAGCCGAAACGATCTGAGCATAAGCCTGATGGGCGCCGCCCAGACCGACGCCGTGGCCCGCGCGATGGCCGTGCTCGAGCGCTCCGCCACCATGGGAGTCATCGTGGCAGCCCCCACAGCGGGCTCC
>UQTN01000116.1 GCA_900543945.1 uncultured Collinsella sp.
GCACCACGTCGACGCCCTCGGAGGCAAAGCTCTCGTCGCGGGTAAGCACGATATTGCGGCGGTTCTTGAGCGGACGCCCACCGGGAAAACTCAGCAGGTTCTTGCGTCCCATAATAACCGGGCAACCATTGGTGCACGCCACAAAATGGCGCATGTCGGCGCGATTGGACACCACCATGTCGCCCTCGCACCCAATGCCCCAATCGTCACACACGGCAACGATGGCAGAAAGCTTACACGTCATGAGCGTCACCTACACCGCAATGGGGATGTTCTTGACCTGCGGGCCGTGCTCGTAGCCCTCGACGATGAGGTCATCGGTCGTAAACGCGTAAAAATCATGCACGTCGGGGTTAAGCGTTACCTTAGGCGCCGCAAACTGCGGACGCTCGATAAGCTCGCGGACGATATTGATATGACGGTCGTAAATGTGGGCATCGGCAATCACATGCAGCAGCTCACCGGGAATCATATCGACCGACTGTGCGACCATCATCAGCAAGATGGCGTACTGGCACACATTCCAGTTGTTCGCGGCCAAAATGTCCTGACTGCGCTGGTTGAGAATCATGTTGAGCGTGGGCTTATCGTCCTGCGGGCGCTGCGTGACGTTATACGTCACGCTGTAGGCGCACGGATACAGGTGCATCTCGGAAAGGTCGCTAAACACGTACGTGTTGGTCATGATGCGGCGGCTGTACGGCGTATGCTTAAGGTCGTACAGTACGCGGTCCATCTGGTCAAAGTCGCCCTCGGCATAATGGCTTTTCTGGCCAATTTGGTACCCGTAGGCCTTGCCGATGGAACCGGTCTCATCGGCCCACTCGTCCCAAATATGGCTGTTGAGGTCATGTACGTTATTGGACTTCTTTTGATAGATCCACAGGATCTCGTCCATCGCAGACTTAAGAGCCGTGCGGCGCAGCGTAAGCGCAGGGAACTCCTCGCGCAGGTCGTAGCGCGCCGTGACGCCAAAGTTTTTAATGGTATAGGCAGGGGTGCCGTCCTCCCACACCGGGCGGACCTTTTGGCCCTCGGTGGTGGTGCCATGGTCCAAGATATCGCGGCACATGGTTACAAACTGTTGATCAGCTTTGCTCATTGACCCTCCTGTCAGTCGCCTACAAGCGAGATTCATTGTAGCCCAGGCGCACGCGGCCCCACAGCCCAAACATAAGCCCTCATTTTCTGACATATGCCAGAAATCCCTTGCGCAAATCCACACGTTCGCTATTCTATTGTTGACATATGTCAGATTAGGAGAGTGTATGGCAGGAAGACGCGAAAAATTACGTCGAGTTGGGATCATCCCCGAATATCGCGGTTTTACCCCCGATGGCCTTGCCAGCGGAGACGCCATCGACATGACGGTCGACGAACTCGAGGTGCTGCGTCTGTGCGACCTGGAGGGCCTCAACCAGGAGACAGTCGCCCAGCAAATGGGTATCGCTCGTGCCACCGTAGCGGCCATCTGCAGCCGCGCGCATCGCAAGGTGGCAAACGCGCTGGTCAATGGTCGGGCTCTTATTATCGAGGGCGGCAATATCGTGTACTCCCCTATCACCACGACGACGGCCACATGGCCAGCAAAGGAGGTCGGCACCATGAGGGTGGCAACGACGTACGACAACGGCAACATCTTTATGCACTTTGGCCGCAGCGAGCAGTTCAAGATCTATGACATCCAGGACGGCAAGGTGCTCAACGAGCAGGTCGTAGGCACCGGCGGCACCGGTCACGGCGCCCTAGCGGGCCTGCTCGCCAACGGCAGCGTCGACACGCTCATCTGCGGAGGCATCGGCGGTGGCGCTATCAACGCGCTTGCTCAAGCCGGCATCACCGTCTATGCGGGAGCCCAGGGCAGCTGCGATGCGTGCGTCGAGGCCCTCATTGCCGGCACGCTCGCACAGAACGGCGAGGCCACGTGCGGCTGCCACGGCCATGACCACGAGCATTCCCATGAGCATGGCGAGTCCTGTGGCTGCCACGGCCATCACGAGCACGAGGGCCATGAGGGCTGCGGTTGCCACTAGCGGCAAAGACCCTGGCGCGAACGCACTTCCACGCGCGCAAACAAACGACGAACTAACGGCGAAGGCCGCCTGGAATACCATCCAGGCGGCCTTCGCTGCACTCGGCTAACCAGCCGTTACTTTTTATTACGCATCTGCGCTTCCATCTGGCGCAGCAGATCCATATCGGACTTGGGGCCGCCCATTCCCAGGCCGCCCATGCCGCCCAGGCCCATGGCATCCAGGCCGGGAATATTGGGCATGCGCATCTTTTTGCCCTTCTTACCCTTTTTGCCCTTCTTGCCACCAGCCTGTGCCTGATTGGCCATCGTGCGCATGCGGCCCATCATCTTATTCATCTCGCCCCACTGCTTCATAAGGCTGTTGACCTCGGTGGGGGTTACGCCGGCGCCCTTGGCAATGCGGGCGCGGCGCTGGCCGTTGATGATGGAGGGACGCAGGCGCTCCTCCTTAGTCATCGACATGATGATGGCCTCGTTCTTGTCGAAGATGCCCTCGTCCAGGTTGCCGCCCATCTGGTTGAGCGCACGCTGGCCGCCGGGGAGCATGCCCAGGATGCCCTTCATGCCGCCCATCTTCTTGACGGCCTTCATCTGGTCAAGCATGTCGTTCATGGTGAAGCCCTCGCGCAGCATGCGCTCGGCAGCCTCGAGCTGCTCGGCGTCGGCCGCCTCCTGGGCCTTCTCGATAATGCCGACAACATCGCCCATGCCCAAGATTCGCTTGGCCATACGATCAGGATAGAACGGCTCCAGCGAATCGGGTTTCTCGCCCATGCTCACGAACTTGATGGGCTTACCGGTCACCTGGCGCACGGAAAGTGCGCCGCCGCCACGGGCGTCGCCGTCGAGCTTGGAGATAATCACGCCGTCAAAGTCGGTGCGCTCGGCGAAGGTCGAAACGACGTTGACGATATCCTGGCCGGTCATGGCATCGACGACCATCAGCACCTGATCGGGCTTGACGGCCTTCTTGATGTCCACGGCCTCCTGCATCATCTGCTCGTCGATCTGCAGGCGACCGGCCGTATCGACGATGACCACGTCGCGCAGGTGGTCGACGGCCTCTTGGATGGCGCCCTTGGCGATATCGACCGGGTGCTCGCCGTCACCGCGGAAGACCGGCACGCCAATCTCGCCGCCAAGCGTGGCCAGCTGGTCGGCAGCGGCGGGACGGTAGACGTCGCACGCGGCGAGCAGCGGCGAGCGGCCCTGCTTCTTGAGCAGGTAGGCCAGCTTTACTGCCGCCGTGGTTTTACCGGAGCCCTGCAGGCCCACGAGCATGATGACATTGGGAATGCGGTTGCTAAAGACGAGCTTGCTCTCGGTGGAGCCGAGCATCTCGGTGAGCTCGTCAAGCACGATCTTGACGACGTTTTGTGCCGGCGACAGCGACTCCATGACCTCTGCGGTCATGCAGCGCTCCTTGGTCTTGGCGACGAACTCCTTGACAACCTTAAAGTTGACGTCGGCTTCGAGCAGCGCCATGCGAATATCGCGCATGGCCGAGGTGATGTCGGCCTCGGTCAGCTTACCCTTGCCGCGCAGGCGGTCAAATGTGTCATTGAGGCGATCGCTCAGAGAATCAAACACTAGTCACTCCTTAATTGGACTCGCCCACCAGGGCGCGGCAGAAATCTTTGGCATTGAACTCCTGTAGGTCATCGACCTGCTCGCCCACGCCCACGCGCAGAATCGGGAGCTTGAGCTTCTCGGCCACGGCCATGGCGATGCCGCCCTTTGCCGTACCGTCGAGCTTCGTCATGATGATACCGTCCAGACCCAGCGCCTCGTTAAACTCGAGCGCCTGGTTCAGACCGTTCTGGCCGGTGGCGGCATCGATCACAAGCACGACCGAGACCGGCATGGGACCGGCGGCCATATTGGCGGCGCGCCTACGCGTCACGTTGACCACCTTGGCGAGCTCGCGCATGAGCTCGGGGCTCGTATGCAGACGACCGGCGGTGTCGATAAGCACCAGGTCGCTGCCGCGCCTGTCGGCCTCGTCGAGCACGTCGTAACAAACGCTCGCCGGGTCGGAGCCGCGGTCGCGCTTGATGACGGGAACACCGGCGCGCTGGCCCCACACATCGAGCTGCTCGATGGCGGCGGCGCGGAAGGTATCGGCCGAACCGATCACGACATTCTTGCCGCGGGAAGCCATGGCGCTCGCAATCTTGCCGACCGTCGTGGTCTTGCCGGCACCGTTGATGCCCACAAACAGCACGCAGCTCGGCGTATCGGAGAACGGATCGCGCTCGATGGGCACAAAGTGCTGCTCAAGCTGCTCGGCCAGAGCGCGGCGAAGCTGCGGAGCGGTCTTGAGGTTCTTCTTGGCGGCCGTCTCGCGCAGGTCATCGGAGACCTGAATGGCGACCTCGGCACCCATGTCACCCATAACGAGGGTGTCCTCAAGGTCCTCCCAAAAGTCCTCGTCGACCTCGCCGCCAAAGTAGAAGACCTCGTTGAGGGCCTCGCGGCTGCGCTCAAGTCCGCGCGAGAGAGCGTCAAAGAATCCCATTATGCATTCACGACCTTTCCGGTTTCGCAATCGAGTTTTTGCGAGACGACGCGACTGACGCCGTCGGCTTGCATCGAGACACCGTAGAGAACGTCAGCATCCTCCATAGTACGGCGCTGATGCGAGATTACCAAGAGCTGCGTATCGGAACGCAGCACATCGAGGGCGCCGATGAGCTTGGACAGGTTGGCGTCGTCGAGCGCGGCCTCGACCTCGTCCAGCACATAGAACGG
Organism: uncultured Collinsella sp.; assembly: GCA_900543945.1. Classification (GTDB taxonomy): domain Bacteria; phylum Actinomycetota; class Coriobacteriia; order Coriobacteriales; family Coriobacteriaceae; genus Collinsella. Next base: position 4,787 of record UQTN01000116.1, read on the forward strand.
CACCGTGCGCGTGCGATACACGGCAAAGAGCAGGGCGAGCGCCGTCAGGCTCTTCTCGCCACCCGACATAAGCATCATCTTGGTGATGCGCTTGCCGCGCGGCTGCGCCACGACCTCGATACCCGTCTCGGCCGGATGCTCGGGATCGGTCATCTCCAGATGAGCCTGGCCACCCGGGAACAGCATAGCGAAGATCTCGCGGAAGTTCGCGTCGACCTTCTCAAACGTCACCAGAAACGCCTTGCGCATCTTGCGATCAATGGCCACCGTGATCTTGGTGAGCGCCTTACGCGCGCTCTCCAGATCGGCCAGCTGCTCCTCGATGTAGTCAGCGCGGCGCTTGAGCTGCTCGTACTCCTCCATGGCAACTTGGTTCACGGGACCAAGGTTGTTGATCTGGCGCACAAGCTGGTTGAGCTCGCGCTCGGCGGCATCGCGGTCCGTGGGCGCGGGAAGCATGAGCGCTTCCTCGAGTACCGTGTTGCCATCGGCGGTAATGGCCTTAATGGCGGCCTCTACCTGCACCTCGAGCTTGCCACGCGCGACCTTAAACTCGTTTTGCGTGGCGGTGGCGGTATCGACCTTCTCCTTAGCGCGGGCAACCTCTGCCTTGGCATCCTCGATGGTCTTCTTGAGCGAAGCGGAGTCCGCCTCCTCCAGAGAGGCCTGGTCACGCAGACGCGCTGCCCAATCCGACGCGCGCTCCAGCAGGGCCGAATAGCGCTCGTGCATGGGATCGACGCGCAGGCGCAGCAGCTCGAGTGAGCGCGAGGCCTGGCGTGTTCCGCGGATACGGCGGTCGATGCCCTCCAGGCGATGCTCCAGATCGGGCACGCGGCCCTTCAGAGAACGAAGGCGCTCGCTCGTCTGGGCCAGGCGGACCTTGGCATCGGCGAGCTTGCCGGCGGCCTCGGAATCGTCACGGCGAACGCGGTCGAGTTCGTCGTTGGCTTCGGCAATCTGAAGGCCAAGATCGCTTGCCTGCGCTCGGGCCTCGTCACGCGAGCGGGTGAGCTCGTCCACGCGCGGGCGCGCAGCGCGAACGGCCTCGGC
>UQTN01000117.1 GCA_900543945.1 uncultured Collinsella sp.
AACAGCCTGTCGCGCTATCTGCTGGCCCGCTTGCGCGGCGAGGCTGGCGAGGGCGTGGCCACCGCGCCTGACGAGGATGGCGCTTCTGCGGCGGATGCCACCGAGGCCGAGGTCGCTGCCGACCCCGAGACTTCCGCAAAGGACGACGACAAGTGATGAAGCACGTGCTCCGCGTGATCAACGTGTTAGCGACCGTGGTGATCCTCGTCGCCTTTGTGGTGCTGCTGCGCACGGTGTTCACGCCCGCCGGCGAGATCCCCACCATCATGGGCTACGGCTTTATGCGTACGCTGACCGGCTCGATGGAGCCGGCGATTCCCGTGCACTCGTTTATCGTCGTCGATACCGACAACAGCCAGGCCTACCAGGTGGGCGATATCATCACCTTCCATTCGTCCGATGACGTGCTGGAGGGTTCGCTCAACACGCACCGCATCGTATCCGTGGAGGCCGCGTCCGACGGCTCGCCGGTCTACCATACCAAGGGTGACGCCAATCCGGTCGAGGACGCCGCGCCCGTGCCCGCCGCCGATGTGGTGGGCCGCGTGGTCTTTGTCTCGGCAGGCCTGGGCGTGGTGGTCTCGCTGCTTACCAATCCGCTGCTGTTCTTTCCGTTTATCGTGGTGCCGTTGATTGTGCTGCTGGTGCTCGAAATTCGCCATATGGTTAAGGCTACGCAAGATGTGGCGCGTGCCGAGGACGAGGCCGCCCTGCGCGCGGCCGTGGAGCAGATTCGCGAAAAGCGCCGTCGCGAGCAGGAGGAGCAGGGCGACGCCAAGGAGCAGGGCGACGGCGAACATGCTGAGGGAAGTGCGGAAGCCAACCCCCGCGCCTAGACGATTCCAACCGCTCGGCATAGCGCGTCTGTGCCTTTCGTCCCTGCAATTTGGACGCCTATAGATGTTCCGAATCGTCTGCTTTTTCATGCCGATATTCGTGCTACAGTTTGAGCGCTTTGTTGCCAATTGATTTCGGGGGAGTGGAATGGAACAGGAGCGCGCAGCGCAGCGTGCACGCGAGAAGGCTTCGGTACCGGTGACGGCGGCGGCCGATTTTGTCGTGCCCGAGGGAACTGACGAGCTGAGCCGCAGCACCCGCCGCGCATGGCGCGACCGCCTCAACGACGCCCAGACGCGCAAGATGGCCCTGGGCACGCTCGCCGCGTTTGCCGGCGGTACGTTTTGGGGTTTTTCCGGCACCAGTGCCAGCTACCTCTTTGACGTGTGCCATATCGAGACGTTTTGGCTGATGAGCGTGCGCCAAGTTATCGCTGGCCTGCTCTTTATGTTCGTCGTGCTCAGAAAAGATCGCGAACGCCTGGTCAAGTTGTGGACCACCCCTGCCGATCGCAAGCAGCTTATTCTGTTTACGATCTTTGGCCTGCTGTTCAACCAGCTTTGCTATCTGTCAGCCGTGCGCCTGACCAACGCGGGCACCGCGACCGTCTTCCAGTGCCTGCAGCTGGTGGTCGTCATGGGGTATGCCTGCGTCACCGCGCATCGACTGCCGCGCACGCGCGAGGCTCTTGGCATTTTGCTCGCATTGGGCGGAACGTTTTTGATCGCTACGGGCGGCGACCCCAGTACGCTCAGCATCTCGCCGATGGGCCTGCTCGCGGGCCTTTTGTGCGCAGTGGGCGGTGCCTGCATAGCAATCATCCCTGCCGGAATCCTCAACAAATACGGTAGCCCGGTCGTCACGGGCTCGGCCATGCTTTCGGCGGGAATCGTGATGAGTATCTTTACCCAGCCGTGGGCGCATATGCCGGCGCTCGGCCCCTCGGGTGTCGGCGCGCTCGCGATATTTATTGTGGTGGGGTCGTTCTTCGCCTATATGTTCTACATGCAGGGCGTTAAGGAGATTGGCTCGGTGCGCGCGAGCCTCCTTGGAACCATGGAGCCGGTTTCGGCCACCATCACTAGCGCCCTTATGCTGGGAACGGTGTTTTTGCCCACCGACCTGGCGGGCTTTGCCATGATTATCGCGATGGTGTTTTTGACGGTGTAGCTGGCGCCGCCGCCAAGACGGAAAAGGTGTTGTGCCGCATTTTCGCCAATTGATGTCCGTGTCTGGAGTTTAGCTGTCGATGCTCAAAATGCCATAAACTAGTAACGTTATAGACTTTTTCATTGCGACTCAATTGCGAGGATTTCTTTATGGCTGGTAATCACTTTAAGGGCAGCGATAGCGGCCGTCCTGCAGTTCCGCCGCGTCCGAACGGGGCTGGTAAGGCCGGCACGCCGGGCGGCGCTGGGCAGGGCGGTTCCGGTAAGCGCGTGTCCCCGGGCGAGACGGCGATGTTTACCGCTCTGTACGAGCAGTCTCAAAAGGCAAAAAAGACCGGCCGTGCAAGAGGGAATGTCTTTGCGGGCGGTGCAACCTCCGCGTCGCAGCCGAGCGGGGCTCCTTCGGTACCTGCGAACAACGCAGGTGCTGCCAACGCCGCAAATGCCGCCGGCAACGTTAATGCCGGCAAGGCCGCCAACAATACTCCCTCTGCCGGTGGCGCGGGGCTTACGGGTAACCTTGGCACGATTTACACCGGTGCCTCCGAGACTGGCACGTTCGCCCGCCTGGATGATAGCGGTGCCCAGTTTGCGGGCTCGGGTTCCAAGGAAGATTATTACGATTTTGGCTTGAACTACGGTAGCGACGCTTCGTCGAGTTCGACCTCTGACGGTCTGGTCCGTCATCGCCATCGCAAGGGCGAACGCAAAAAGCGTCACACCGGCGCCATTATTGCCGCTGTAGTCGCGGTGCTTCTCGTTACGCTTGGCGCAAGCGGCTTTATGCTGCTTAACTCGGCAAAGACCGTAAAGAGCGAAGCGAAGGAGGCTGTCGAGATCGTCGGTGGCCTTAAGGACAAGGTCACGTCGGGCGATTTTTCGACGCTGCCTGACGACGCGAAGAAGATTGATGAGCTTTGCGACAGCATGAAGGCGGAGACCTCGAGCCCGCTGTGGACGGCGGCTTCGTTTATCCCGGTGTATGGCAGCGACATCAATGCGGCCCGCACCATGATCGACGCCCTGTCCGATGTCTCGAGCAATGCGCTGGTTCCCATGGCCGATAACCTTTCGCAGGCCACGCCCGGCAAGCTGTTTCAGGACGGCATGATTAACGTGTCCGCGCTGCAGGCGGTCGCCGATTCGCTTTCCAGCAGCTCGAAGGTGTTCAAGAGCGCCAACGAGAAGATCCAGGGCATTGGCGATACTCATATTTCCCAGGTGACCGAGCTGGTCGATAAGGCCAAGGACGGCTTTGCCACCCTCAACGGCGCGGTTGACGCGGCGGAGAAGGTCGCCCCCGTCCTTCCCCAGATGCTCGGCGCCAACGGCCAGACGCGCAACTACCTTATGTACGCCATGAACAACGTCGAGATTCGTGCCTGCGGCGGCTTTGGCGGTTCGCAGGGCCTGATTTCGGTCACCGACGGCCAGATGTCGATTGGCGAGTTTGTTCCCCGTATTGGACTCAGCGAGGATGAGGCAGTCGAGAGCGTCGACGAAGAGGATGAGGCGTTGTTCGGCAACCACAGTAACCTGTACAACTCGGGCAATACCTATTCGCCCGATTGGCCCCGCAACTCGCAGCGTGTCGCAGCCCTGTGGAAATCTCAATATGGCCAGGACGTTGACGGCGTCGTGGGCATTGACCCGGTGTTCCTGCAGTATCTGCTGGGCCTGGTCGGTAATGTGTCGCTGCCCGACGGAACGGTTGTCGACGGCACCAACGCCGCAAAGGTCCTCATGCACGATGTGTACTGGAACTATCCGGTCGAGGAGTCGGACGGCATCTTTGCATCCGTCGCCAGCGCTGCCTTCGACAAGATTCTCGGTGGCATCGGTGACGTCGACGTTACAAAGCTTGTCAGCGCCGTTGAGCGCGGTGCCGAAGAGGGTCGTCTGATTGCTTGGATGAAAAACGATGACGAGCAGAATGCCATCAAAGAGACGGGCATTGACGCTTCGCTGCCCGATCCGGATGATCCGAGTGCCGATCCCGTTGCCGGCGTTTACTTTAACAACCTGAGCTTTTCCAAGCTCGACTGGTATCTGAACGCCGACACGCAGATTGGCCAGGGCGTCAAGAACGGCGACGGCACGTGCTCGTATCGCATCACCGTTACCCTGACGAACATCATGACGCAGGAGGAGGCAGGCAAGCTGCCCGACTACGTCGCGGCGAGCGCGCCCGATGCCGCGCGCGACGACGAGCGTCTGAATGTCTCGTTGTTTGCCCCGACGGGCGGCAACATTACTGATTTGACCGTCGAGGGCACCCAGTTTGGTCTTGGTGCCGCTACGTGGCATGGAATCCCCTTCTATTCGGGCACCGTTGACTTGCATGCTGGCGAGACGACGACGATCACGTATACGCTGACCACGTCGGCCGAGGCGGGGGACAAGCCGCTTACGCTGCGTCAGACTCCTACATGCCAGGCGGCTCGCGACAGCGCGTCGGCGTAGGGTTTTTCTGGTAGCGCAGATAATCGAGTACCATTTTGGGGCGGACAGGCAATCTGTCCGCCCCTATTTTGTAAGGAGAGCGCATGAAGTACTTTGGCACCGACGGCTTTCGCGGTGAGGCCAACGTTGGGCTGACGGTAGAGCACGCTTATAAGATTGGCCGTTTTGTGGGCTGGTATTACGGCGCCAACCGCGAGCGCAAGGCGCGCGTGATCGTGGGCAAGGACACTCGTCGCTCGAGCTATATGTTCGAGGCGGCGCTGGTGAGCGGCCTGGTCGCGAGCGGTGCGGACGCCTATATGCTGCACGTGATCCCCACGCCGGGCGTGGCACATCAGACCGTGGAGGGCTGCTTCGATTGCGGCATCATGATCAGCGCGAGCCACAACCCGTTTTGCGATAACGGCATTAAGCTCGTCAACAGCGACGGCTTTAAGATGGACGAGGACGTGCTGGAACTCATCGAGGACTATATCGATGGCAAGAGCGAGGTGCCGCTGGCCACGGGCAACCACATCGGTGCCACGGTGGACTACATGCAGGGCCGCAACCGCTATATCGCTTCGCTCATCGCAAGCGCGAACTTTTCATGCAGGGCGTCAAGATCGGCATCGACTGCGCCAACGGCTCGGCGTCCTCGGTGGCCAAGCCGGTGTTCGACGCACTCGGTGCCGACGTGCGCGTGATCAACGCCGCGCCCGATGGCTTTAACATTAACGTCGACTGTGGCTCCATGCATATGGAGCGCCTGCAGCGCCACGTGGTGGAGCAGGGCCTGGACGTGGGCTTTGCCTATGACGGCGATGCCGACCGCTGCCTGGCCGTGGACGAGCGCGGCCGCGTGGTCGACGGCGACCAGATCCTGTACGTGTGTGGCGTGTATCTGAACAAGCACGGTCGCCTTTCGGGCGGTACCGTGGTGCCGACGATTGCCAGCAACTTTGGCCTGGTCAAGTCGCTGGAGCTTGCCGGACTGAGCGCCGTGACCAGCGGCGTGGGCGACCGTCACGTGTATGCCAAGATGCGCGAGGGTGGCTACAGCCTGGGCGGCGAGCAGACGGGCCATACGATCTTTGGCGATATCGAGCGCACGGGCGACGGCATTATGACCTCGCTGCGCGTGATGGAAGTGATTCGCGCCGAGCGCGAGACGCTCTCGCAGCTCACGGCACCGTGCAAGCTGCTGCCGCAGGCGCAGGTCGCCGTGCGCGTGGCGGACAAGGACGCCGCGCTGGGCAACATGGGTGTGCAGGCCGCCATCGCCGAGGCCGAGGCATCGCTGGTGGGCGAAGGACGCGTGCTCGTGCGCAAGAGCGGAACCGAGTCGGTGATTCG
>UQTN01000118.1 GCA_900543945.1 uncultured Collinsella sp.
TCTTGGTAGGCGTGCGTAAAGTCACGGTTAAAGCAGCGCTTGAGCTGGCGCTGACGGGCGGCTTCCTCGTCCTTGGCAACGGTGGTTCCGGCCAGCATGTCATCAATCTGATGACGATACACGTCGACGATGGAATACACGTAATCGGGCGCCTTCATGCGGCCCTCGAGCTTGAGCGACGCGGCGCCGGCGTCATACAGGCGGCGAACAAGTTGTGAGGTGTTGGTGTCACGCGGGCACAGCGCGCGCTCGCGACCGGCAGGGGAGAGCGAGCGACCGTTCTCGTCGATCAGCTCGTAGGGCAAGCGGCAGGGCTGGGCGCACATGCCACGGTTGGCCGATCGTCCCGCCATGGCAAAGCTCGAAAGCAGACACAGGCCAGAGTAGCAAAAGCAGATGGCGCCATGGCTAAAGACCTCAAGGTCCACATCGGGCGCGGCATCGTGAATGGCGGCAATCTCGTCGATGGAAAGCTCGCGCGAGAGGGTCACGCGGTCGGCGCCCTGCTCGCGGCACCAAAGGGTTCCGCGGTCGTCGTGGATGTTCGCCTGGGTCGAGATATGCGTCTCGATGCCGGGCATCGTGCGCTTGACCTCAAAGAACAGGCCCCAGTCTTGGATGATAAAGGCGTCGGCGCCCAGCGTGGAGCAGCGATGGATGAGTTGCAGCGCATCGCTCATCTCGGACTGCTTGATGACGATGTTGACCGTGACGTAGACGCGCGACCCGGCTAGATGCGCGGCGCGGCAGGCTTGCTCAAAGGCCTCGTCGGTAAAGTTGGTGGCCTTGCGGCGGGCGTTGAAGCTGCCCATGCCGCAGTAGATGGCGTCTGCCCCGGCAGCGAGTGCGGCGGCGAAGGGCTCCGGGCCTCCGGCGGGGGCCAAGAGCTCGGGTCTACGGTTGGTGGTTCGACTGGCGGTTGCGGTCATATCCTGCCTTTCAAAATGCTCAGATACTCAAAAGTATAGTGGTGCCGTCGCGGCAGGCGATGCCCGTGCTCTAAGCGGGATAAAGTCTTCAGCAGCTTGGACTGGCTGCTCCACATGAGAACCGTTCAGCGGTCCGGGGAAACCGTTGGGCGATAAAATATTCTCGCAACGTGATAATAATCTTGCATCGCGCGGAAACCTTGAGTACTATCCCAATCAAGCGCGGTGTTCAGACCGAACTGTGCCTCCCGGTGTGAACGCCGCGCTCCCGTTCCCTTTTACTTGTAAGGAGAAAAACATGAGCAAGACCGTCGTGTCTTCCGATAACGCACCCGCAGCCATCGGCCCGTATTCCCCCGGTATCCAGACTGGCAACATGGTGTTCCTGTCCGGCCAGCTGGGCATCGATCCCGCGACCGGCAAGCTGCCCGAGGGTGTCGAGGCCCAGGCCAAGCAGTCCCTCGCCAACGTCGAGGCTCTGCTGACCGCTGCCGGCGCCACGTTTGCCGATGTCGTCAAGACCACGGTCTACCTGGCCGACATCGCCGACTTTGCCGCCGTGAACGAGATTTACGCCTCCAAGTTCGAGGCTCCGTTCCCCGCGCGCAGCGCTTTCCAGGTTGCCGCCCTTCCGGCTGGCGGTCTGGTCGAGATCGAGGTTGTCGCCGCTCTCTAAGGTGTTGGTAACAACTAAACATGACATGCAAAAAGACCCTGCAGCGCGTGCGAGCTGCAGGGTCTTTTGTCAAGCGATGCGACAAAAATGATCCGTTTCTCTTCGTCCCCAAGGGATCACGTTTAGCCCTCCTTGCGGACTTTTTGCAGGTAGCGGTAGACGCTGGGCTCCGAGATGCCCAGCGCGGTGGCGGCGCAGGCCACGGCGCCCTTGAGCATAAACACGCCGTTGCCGTTGAGGTGGCGAATGACGTCCACGCGGTCGCTCTGGCCAAGCGACGCTACATCCAGCCCGCGCGCGCTCAGCAACTCGGCAATGCTGCGGTCGATGAGCTCCTGTGTAGACTCCGAAAGGCTTTCGACCTCGATAGGGGCGGGCTCCGTGCGCGTCGGCGCTGCGTCGAAGCACGCCATGAGCTGCTGCGCCATGGCGTTTATGGAGCGTACGGTCGAGAGGTCGGTGTTGACGCAGAGCATACCGACGATCTCGTCATCCTCGCGGATAAAGAACGTCGCGGACTCCAGCGTCTTGCCTCCGGCGCCGCGGCCCTCGTAGCCCGTAATAAACGGCAGGTCGCGATACTTGGGGTCGTGCATGATCTTGAGCGCCAGATCGGTGGCGGGACCGCCGACCTTGCGGCCACTCACGATGCCGTTGCGAATATCGACGATGGCGTGGTCGGGATCCGAGAAATCGTGCAGCACGATCTCGCTGTTCTTACCGAGTATCTGCTCCAGGAAATCGACCATCGGCAAAAAGCGGCGTACGGTCTCGTTCACGGGCAACTCCTTTGGGTGAAATCGGAAATGATCATAACAATTTTTTCTCATGGTAACACGCTGCTCATCATCTCGTATATCCGCAGGTACATTGCGTAATGCAGACGAACGGTATGATTTTGGCGGTAAACGGTCGACCAAAAGAAAAGTAAGATGTTATTTAGACCAGACACATTCCTGACCTGCGGAAACGAGTTATTTCAGCCGAAGAATAGTCTGATAACAAAAAATTATTATTGAGAATGAGAACCATCTTTAATACGATATGCAACGAAGGCACAACCTCAACCCCGCACTGCGTCACAATAGAGCGTTAGATGCGAAAACAACTACTTCGAGGATTGGTGGTCAAATGACCCAGGAGACGGTTACGAACGGCACTGAAGCCCTGTTCACTCGCGAAGGCATGCCTCCCGTTAAGGAAATGATCCCGTGTGCCCTTCAGCACGTACTGGCATCGTTTGCCGGCATCATTACCCCGGCGGTCATCATGGCCGGCGTCTACGGCTTTAATAGCCAGCAGAGCACCGACATCATCCAGGTCGCGCTCATTCTTTCGGCGATCGATACGGCCCTTCAGGCCTTCGCTCCCTTCCGTCGCATCGGCGGCGGCCTGCCCATCGTCATGGGCGTTTCGTTCGCGTTCCTGCCGGCTCTGCAGGCCATGGGTGCCTCGGGCTTTAGCTTTGGTGCGCTGCTGGGCGGCGAGATTGTCGGCGGTGCCGTCGCGGTCCTCTTTGGTCTGGCCTACAGCAAGATTAAGTGGCTGTTCCCACCCGTCGTGACCGGTACGGTCATCTTCTCCATTGGCGTCTCTCTCTATCCCACGGCCGTCAAGTATATGGCCGGCGGTATGGGTACGCCACTGTGGGGCACCCCGCAGGCCTGGTGCGTCGCTCTTATCACCTTCGCCGTGGTCTTTGCGCTCGCCAACTTTGGCAAGGGCACGCTCAAGCTGGGATCCGTGTTCTTTGGCATGATCGTTGGCATGATCGTCTCCATCCCCTTTGGCATGATCGACTTCTCAAGCGTCGCCACCGCTCAGGTCTTCGCCCTTCCCAAGCTCATGCCCTATGCGCTCGAGTTTGATCCCGAGGTCTGCATTACCCTCGCCGTCGTGTTCCCCATGGTTGCCATCCAGGTTATCGGCGACGTCTCCGCCGCCTGCCTGGGCTCCATCGACCGTATGCCCACCGAGCGCGAGCTCTCCGGCGCTATCGTGTCCCAGGGCCTCACCTCTATGGTCGGCGGCCTGCTGGGCGGTCTTCCCACCAGCGCCCTTGGCCAGAACGTGGGCATCATCTGCTCCAACAAGGTCGTCAACAAGTGGGTCTTTGTGATCATCGCGGCCGTCTTTGCCATCGCCGGTCTGTTCCCGCAGCTCTCTGCCGTCCTTTCCGCTATCCCGCAGCCCGTCATCGGCGGCGCGACCGTCGGCGTCTTTGGCACCATCACCATGAACGGCGTGCGCATGTTCACCCGCGAGGGCCTCACGCAGCGCACTACCACCATCGTCGGTACCTCCGTCGTCTTTGGCCTGGGTATCTGGATGGCCAGCGGTTGCCTTGCCGGCGAGGGTATGCCCGCCTGGGTATCCACCGTCATCGGCTCCAATGCCGTAACCCCCACCGCCATCATGGCCATTGTCCTTAACCTGATCCTTCCGCAGACGCCGGTCGTGGCTCAGCACATCGATGCTGCCAAGGACGCTGCCGTGGATCTGGTCTTGCCCGAGAGCAAGAAGTAACCAATTCGGTGCTATTCGTCGGCGGACGCATCGCCTCGTCCGCCGACGTCATGCGGCGTCAAGCCGCACTTCAAAGGGTTTGTCCCTTTGGTGAAGCGTTGACGGGAGAGGGCCCGTTTCCGGTGTAGGCCGGCGCTTCGCACTCCGCCATGTCAGAGGTGTCAAACCCCGCCTCTGATGTTGAAGGGAGCATCCATGCTTCTGGTCGCTAACGGTTCCGTTTTTACCCGCAACGCTCAGACCCCGTTTATTCCAAACGGTGCGGTCGCCATTGACGGAGATACGATCGTCGAAGTGGGCCCCGAGTGCGAGCTCAAGGTCAAGTACCCGGATGCCGAGTACGTCGACGCCCAGGGCAACCTCATCATGCCCGGACTCATCAACTGCCACACCCACATCTACTCGGGTCTGGCCCGCGGCCTTGCCATTAAGGGCTGCAACCCCACCAACTTCCTGGAAAATCTTGAGCAGCAGTGGTGGAAGATCGATGACAACCTGACGCTCGACGGCACCAAGGCCAGCGCCTATGCCACGATTCTTGACTCCATCCGCGATGGCGTCACCACGATCTTCGATCACCATGCGAGCTTCTGCGAAATCCCGGGAAGCCTCTTTACCATTAAGGATGCAGCTCAGGAGCTGGGCATGCGTTCGTGCCTGTGCTACGAGGTCTCCGATCGCCGCGGCCAGGAAAAATGCGACCAGGCCATTGCCGAGAACGCCGAGTTTGCCCAGTGGGCCGCCAAGGAGCGTCGCGATAACGACAACCACATGATCGCCGCCATGTTTGGCGGTCACGCCACCTTTACGCTGTCGGACGAGACCATGGATAAGATGGCCGAGGCCAACAACGGCCTGACCGGCTTCCACATCCATGTGTGCGAGGGCATGAATGACGTGTGGGATTCCCGCCTCAACCGCGGTGGCATCAGCCCCGTCGAGCGCCTGCTGCAGCACAATCTGCTGGGTCCCGACACCATGCTCGGCCACTGCATCCACGTGACGCCTGCCGAGATGGATATCGTCAAGGAGTCCGGTACCTGGCTCGTCAACAACCCCGAATCCAATATGGGCAACGCCGTGGGCTGCGCCCCCGTGCTCGAGTTCTTCCGCCGCGGTATCCCCGTGTGCATGGGCACCGACGCCTACACCCACGATATGCTCGAGAGCCTTAAGGTCTTCCTGATCATTCAGCGCCACAACGCCGCCATGCCCAACGTGGGCTGGTGCGAGGCCATGACCATGCTGTTCGAGAACAACGCCAAGATGGCGAGCAAGTACTTCGATCGCAAGCTCGGCGTGCTCGAGGCCGGCGCTGCCGCCGATGTCATCGTCATGGACTACAAACCCTTTACGCCGCTGAGCGAGGAGAATATCGACGGCCACATGCTCTTTGGCATGATGGGCAAAAACTGCCGCACCACCATCATCAACGGCCGCGTCCTGTACAAGGATCGTGAGTTCGTTGGGATTGATGAGGACAAGATCAACGCGTGGACCATGGCCGAGTCTAAGAAGCTCTGGAGCACGCTCAACGATCGCGTGTACTAATTCCAATTGGAGATTCGCGCGCGTCGGATGTTTCGCCGCATCCGACGCGCGCATAGGCGGCCTCCGCGGGGTCGCCGGCGCTGTGCTAGCGCTACA
>UQTN01000119.1 GCA_900543945.1 uncultured Collinsella sp.
TCCTGTGGGCGGTGCGCTGGTATTGTCGCTATCCGATCAGCTATCGCGACCTTGGGGTCGCCTCAGAAAACGGAAAATAAAGCACGCTAAGCCGGTTGCAACGGTCGTAGCGGCCTGAACTTGCCCGCGCCGATCTTGGCGCTGCTGCGCCAGAGGTAATCGCCGGTCAGGTTGATGTGTTCCCAGCCGAGCGGCGACAGGTATTGCAATAGCGCGTCATCGACAGCATGCCCGTTGCCACGCAACGCATGTGCTGCGCGCTCCAGATAGACCGTGTTCCACAACACGACGGCCGCCGTCACCAGGTTGAGGCCGCTGGCCCGGTAGCGCTGCTGCTCGAAGCTGCGGTCGCGGATTTCGCCCAGACGGTTGAAGAATACGGCGCGGGCCAGCGCGTTGCGCGCTTCGCCCTTGTTCAGTCCAGCGTGGACGCGGCGGCGCAGCTCCACGCTTTGCAACCAGTCCAGGATGAACAGCGTGCGTTCGATGCGCCCCAGCTCGCGCAGGGCGATGGCTAAGCCGTTCTGGCGCGGATAGCTGCCGAGTTTCCGAAGCATCAGCGAGGCTGTCACCGTGCCCTGCTTGATCGAGGTCGCCAGCCGCAGAATTTCATCCCAGTGGGCACGAATAGCCTTGATGTTCAGCCTGTCGCTGCTAATCATCGGTTTGAGCGCGTCATAGGCGGTATCCCCCTTGGGGATGAACAGCTTGGTGTCGCCCAGGTCACGGATGCGCGGCGCAAAGCGGAAGCCCAGGAGATGCATCAGGGCAAAGACGTGATCGGTGAAGCCTGCCGTGTCGGTGTAGTGTTCCTCGATGCGCAGGTCGGACTCGTGGTACAGCAGGCCGTCAAGTACATAGGTCGAGTCGCGCACGCCGACATTGACCACCTTGGTGTGGAACGGCGCGTACTGGTCGGATATATGGGTGTAGAAGGTTCGCCCAGGGCTGCTGCCATATTTCGGGTTGATGTGACCGGTACTCTCGGCCTTGCTCCCGGTTCGGAAGTTCTGGCCGTCCGACGATGACGTGGTGCCGTCGCCCCAGTGTTCGGCGAAGGGATGCCGGAATTGGGCGTTCACCAACTCGGCCAGCGCTGTCGAATAGGTTTCGTCGCGGGTATGCCAGGCTTGTAGCCAGGCGAGCTTGGCGTAGGTCGTGCCGGGGCAGGACTCGGCCATCTTGGTCAGGCCCAGGTTGATCGCGTCGGCCAGGATGGTGGTCAACAGCAGATTTTTGTCCTTGGCCAGATCGCCCGATTTCAGGTGCGTGAAGTGGCGGGTGAAGCCCGTCCACTCATCGACTTCGAGCAGCAGTTCGGTGATCTTGACGTGTGGCAGGATCATGGCTGTCTGGTCGATCAGCGCCTGCGCGGTGTCGGGTACCGCCGCATCCAGCGGCGTGATCTTCAGGCCCGACTCGGTGATGATCGCATTCGGCAGGTCGTTGGCCGCTGCCATGCGGTTGACCGTGGCAAGCTGCGCTTCAAGCAGCGTCAGGCGGTCGTGCAGGTACTGGTCGCAGTCGGTGGCCACGGCCAGCGGCAATGCGCTGGACTGCTTGAGGCTGGCGAACTTCGCGGGCGGCACCAGGTAGTCCTCGAAGTCCTTGAACTGGCGCGATCCCTGCACCCAGATGTCGCCCGAGCGCAGCGAGTTCTTCAGCTCGGACAGCGCGCACAGCTCGTAGTAGCGCCGGTCGATACCCGCGTCAGTCATCACCAGCTTCTGCCAGCGCGGCTTGATGAAGTCGGTCGGGGCATCGGCAGGCACTTTGCGGGCGTTGTCGGTGTTCATGCCACGCAGTAACGGGGATCGCCACGCCTCGGTCAACACCCATGGTGTGCTCTTCCAGATATTCTCTGGTCGCCCCTTGCAGAAAAGCTAAGTGCTCTTCATTGGTACTTAGTTTGCGATCAGGCTGTCCTTGCTCATAGCAGAATGACACATAATAGTGGCCGCGCTCTTTTCTCACATAAAGCGAGTTTGGGATCTCAAATTTGCCATGTGCCTTAAAGGACAGATAACCGATATTGTTGGTCTTTGTCCCAATAAACAGGCGCACGTTGCCGTCATCGCAATGGTCGAAACGGAACACTTCACGGGTAAGATAAATGCTTCCTTTGTCCGTTTTAGGTTTTCGCTTTGGCCTGCCGCATTTCCCGCTCATGAATTTCTGATAAGTTTGATACCAGTTAACCGCGCTATTACGCAAGATTTGACTAGGGCATTCACTTAGCCACGGAGAAAGCTCTTTGGATTTGAATTGTGAAGTGGTCTGGTCGATGGGCGCGTAAGTTCCGATGGTGCAATATTTACGGGCATAGGTTCGGTAATAACGCTCTTCTTCTACCTTGGCATTCCAGATACTACGAGCGCACCCCATCCACTGACTCAAGATCAGTTTTTGGTGAGATGTCGGGTTAGCGCGTAGCTTGATGCCAGTTAACATGATGTCCGTTTATTTGCTATTTACACCTGAAATTATTACACTTACTTAAACTTTGTCAATCTAGCATGTGGTTATAATGTACGATTGGAGAACAGGTAGAAGCTGCATTTTTAAAAACAACGTTCATCTAGTCTTTGTTACAAAGTATCGTCGTGGTGTTTTTACCAAAGAAATGCTTGAACGGACTGAGGCAATAATGAAAGAGACTTGTGAGCAGATGGATTGTGAGCTACTGGAGTTTGGTGGAGAGGACGATCACATCCATATGATGGTGTCCGTACATCCAAAATTGGCAATCTCAAATTTAGTCAGCAAGTTAAAAGGTAAATCGTCTTACATGATCCGGCGAGAGTATTGGGACAGGGTAAAAACAATGCTTTGGGGCAACCATTTCTGGTCGCCAAGCTACTGTGTGGTTTCTTGCGGAGGGGTTGCCCTCGATGTTGTTCGGGAGTACATCAACAACCAGAACGAACCGCCCAGCGAAAAAGCCATGAAGACATCACAAGCGTTGAAGCAAAGAAAAGAGTAGAAACCACTTGCTTGACTCGCCCCTAAAGGAGCGAGATTGCGCAAGCACTCCGTTCAAGACCGCCGATGATGAGAGCCAGGCCTCGCTCGAATGCCGCGTCCGGACCGCCTTCGTAGACGATTTTCATCGCGCTCTGTAGGCGCGCCGGCATCGTAGACGCTGAGGTGGTCAACTGATCTTCGCCCCGCTCCTCGGCGTCTGCCTCGCTAGCTTGCTGCTCAAGAACAGCGCCGACGGTGAAGTAGCTGATTGCCATCAACGCATAGGTCGCGTCACCTGCCGAAAAGCCAGCATCGCAAAGGAAGCGAAGCTGCGCGTCGGCTTTTTCCATCTGCGGCGCGGCTGGCCGCGTCCCGGCATGAATACGCGCGCCATCGCGATAAGCGAGCAACGCCCGTCGAAAACTGCATGCATTGCCCTTCAGGAACGAACGCCAGTCGTCGTCATCCCTTGGCGTCGAATGCGTGTGATTTATCGTCAGCATGGCTTCGGCAAGTGCGTCGAGCAACGCACGCTTGTTCTTGAAATGCCAGTAGAGCGCTGGCTGTTGCACCCCGAGGCGCTCAGCCAGTCGGCGCGTCGTTAGACCTTCCATGCCCACGTCGTTAAGCAGTTCGAGCGCGGTTCGGATCACGGCCTCGCGTTGGAGCTTGTTCATTCGCGAATTCTCATGTTTGACAGCTTATCATCGATAAGCTTTAATGCGGTAGTTTATCACAGTTAAATTGCTAACGCAGTCAGGCACCGTGTATGAAATCTAACAATGCGCTCATCGTCATCCTCGGCACCGTCACCCTGGATGCTGTAGGCATAGGCTTGGTTATGCCGGTACTGCCGGGCCTCTTGCGGGATATCGTCCATTCCGACAGCATCGCCAGTCACTATGGCGTGCTGCTAGCGCTATATGCGTTGATGCAATTTCTATGCGCACCCGTTCTCGGAGCACTGTCCGACCGCTTTGGCCGCCGCCCAGTCCTGCTCGCTTCGCTACTTGGAGCCACTATCGACTACGCGATCATGGCGACCACACCCGTCCTGTGGATCCTCTACGCCGGACGCATCGTGGCCGGCATCACCGGCGCCACAGGTGCGGTTGCTGGCGCCTATATCGCCGACATCACCGATGGGGAAGATCGGGCTCGCCACTTCGGGCTCATGAGCGCTTGTTTCGGCGTGGGTATGGTGGCAGGCCCCGTGGCCGGGGGACTGTTGGGCGCCATCTCCTTGCATGCACCATTCCTTGCGGCGGCGGTGCTCAACGGCCTCAACCTACTACTGGGCTGCTTCCTAATGCAGGAGTCGCATAAGGGAGAGCGTCGACCGATGCCCTTGAGAGCCTTCAACCCAGTCAGCTCCTTCCGGTGGGCGCGGGGCATGACTATCGTCGCCGCACTTATGACTGTCTTCTTTATCATGCAACTCGTAGGACAGGTGCCGGCAGCGCTCTGGGTCATTTTCGGCGAGGACCGCTTTCGCTGGAGCGCGACGATGATCGGCCTGTCGCTTGCGGTATTCGGAATCTTGCACGCCCTCGCTCAAGCCTTCGTCACTGGTCCCGCCACCAAACGTTTCGGCGAGAAGCAGGCCATTATCGCCGGCATGGCGGCCGACGCGCTGGGCTACGTCTTGCTGGCGTTCGCGACGCGAGGCTGGATGGCCTTCCCCATTATGATTCTTCTCGCTTCCGGCGGCATCGGGATGCCCGCGTTGCAGGCCATGCTGTCCAGGCAGGTAGATGACGACCATCAGGGACAGCTTCAAGGATCGCTCGCGGCTCTTACCAGCCTAACTTCGATCATTGGACCGCTGATCTTCACGGCGATTTATGCCGCCTCGGCGAGCACATGGAACGGGTTGGCATGGATTGTAGGCGCCGCCCTATACCTTGTCTGCCTCCCCGCGTTGCGTCGCGGTGCATGGAGCCGGGCCACCTCGACCTGAATGGAAGCCGGCGGCACCTCGCTAACGGATTCACCACTCCAAGAATTGGAGCCAATCAATTCTTGCGGAGAACTGTGAATGCGCAAACCAACCCTTGGCAGAACATATCCATCGCGTCCGCCATCTCCAGCAGCCGCACGCGGCGCATCTCGGGCAGCGTTGGGTCCTGGCCACGGGTGCGCATGATCGTGCTCCTGTCGTTGAGGACCCGGCTAGGCTGGCGGGGGTGCCTTACTGGTTAGCAGAATGAATCACCGATACGCGAGCGAACGTGAAGCGACTGCTGCTGCAAAACGTCTGCGACCTGAGCAACAACATGAATGGTCTTCGGTTTCCGTGTTTCGTAAAGTCTGGAAACGCGGAAGTCCCCTACGTGCTGCTGAAGTTGCCCGCAACAGAGAGTGGAACCAACCGGTGATACCACGATACTATGACTGAGAGTCAACGCCATGAGCGGCCTCATTTCTTATTCTGAGTTACAACAGTCCGCACCGCTGCCGGTAGCTATTGACTATCCGGCTGCACTAGCCCTGCGTCAGATGGCTCTGATCCAAGGCAAACTGCCAAAATATCTGCTGGCACCGGAAGTCAGCGCCCTGCACCATTATGTTCCGGATCTGCATCGCAGGATGCTGCTGGCTACCCTGTGGAACACCTACATCTGTATTAACGAAGCGCTGGCATTGACCCTGAGTGATTTTTCTCTGGTGCCGCCCTATCCCTTTGTGCAGCTTGCCACGCTCAAAGGGGTTTGAGGTCCAACCGTACGAAAACGTACGGTAAGAGGAAAATTATCGTCTGAAAAATCGATTAGTAGACAAGAAAGTCCGTTAAGTGCCA
>UQTN01000120.1 GCA_900543945.1 uncultured Collinsella sp.
GGGTGAGAAGAAGCCTGCTCCTGCGGGGTTCAATCCCACGGCCGCCACTGGAGCTGCACCTGCCCCGGCACCCGCACCTGCACCCGAGCCTGCCCCGGCACCCGAGCCTGCACCTGTCCCTGCCCCCGCACCGGCGCCCGAGGCGACGCCTGCGGAACCCGATTGGAATGCCGTTGCCACGCCGGCGGATGAGCCGGGCGATAGTCCTGCTGCCGAAAACAATCAAACCGAATAGTCGGTCGAGGCGCCCTGGGCAACTGAGCCCGGGGTGCCTTTTTCTACCGCGGAAGCAAGAAAATACCTGGGAAAATGGTTGCAGAAAAAAATCTCGGAAATTGGTCAATGTTGCGCAACAACGTCGCGGCTATTGTTGAGAACATAGACGTGTAAGGTTTGAAGGCGTGCAACGCCTTAGGAAAAGGAGAAGCTTATGTTCTGTCCCACTTGTGGTTCTCCCATTTCGGATGATGCCAAATTCTGCCCTGTCTGCGGTTCTGCCATCGGTGCCGCTTCCGCTGCTCCTGCTCCGCAGCCCGCACCTCAGCCCCAGCCTGCTCCGCAGCCCACGCAGATTCAGCCCACTCCGGTTCAGGCAGTTCAGCCCCAGCCTCAGCAGCAGTACACCGGGCAGCAGCAGTATGCTCAGCAGCCTGCGCCTGCCCCGATGGGCTATGCTCCGATTAAGACCGACCGTGGCGTGATCGGTTGGCTCCTGCTTTCCATCGTGACCTGCGGCATCTATTCGTATTACTTCCTCTATTGCCTTGCCCGCGACATCAATGTCATGTGCCAGGATGACGGCGATTCCACGCCGGGTCTGGCAGCATTCATCTTGCTGTCGTTCGTGACCTGCGGCTTCTACGGACTCTACTGGTACTACAAGATTGGTAACCGCCTGCAGGCTAATGCCCCTCGCTATGGCCTGATGTTCCAGGAGAACGGCACCACCGTTCTTATGTGGCAGATTGTCGGCGCGCTGCTGTGCGGCCTTGGCCCCATCTTTGCCATGAACATCATCATCAAGAACACCAATGCCATGGCAACGGCTTACAACGCCCGTCTTGGCGCTCGTGCCTAACGATAAGAACGGCGTGAACAGCTCCCAGGGACATAAGGGCGCGGCGGAGCTCATTCGCCGCGCCCTTTCTTGCATCGGCGCGCTCTTTGTCGCCTGGCTCGCACTTTACCTGCTCGATATCGGCTGCGTGTTTCGCCTGATGACGGGCATTCCCTGTCCGGGATGTGGCATGACGAGGGCCTGGCTGGCGGCGCTGCGCCTCGATTTTTCGGCGGCATTTGCCTACCATCCGCTGTTTTGGGTGGTGCCGATTGCGTTTGCGCTCGCGTTCGTGCGCGAGGAGGTGGCATCGAGCAAGCTAAAGCGTGGCATCGACATTGCGGTTATTGTTCTGTGTGTGCTGGTCGTTGCCGTATGGATCGTGCGCCTTATCAACCCGGCAGACGCGGGCCTGCTCTTTGGTGGTCACGCTCCCGCCGGAGTTCCCACCGATATCATCCACCTCGAAACCCCACGCTGGCTCACCATCCTTCGCTCTTACCTGTCGTGACGGAGGACGCGCTAGAAAAGCGGTCGACACATAAGCGGGGGCGAACGTTGAAATAACGTTCGCCCCCGCTTTGCTCTAGCCAGGTTGTTATGGGTAGGCGTGACGGCTACTCGTCGCGCTTCTCCTCGTGGCGAGCAGCAGCCCGCGCATCGTGGATGCCCTTGATGGCAGCATGGCGGGCGGTGCGGGCGTCGTGCATGGCGTCGCGGGCCTCGGCGGCCGTTGCCTTGGCAGAGCGCAGCTTGGCGGCCAGGTCGGGATTGGTCTCGGCAACCGCGGCGATCGTGGGGCCGTCGAGCTCTTCTTGCGTGGGCTCGGCCAAAAAGTCGATGGCATACTGGGCGGCTACCATGGATCCCTTGGCGAGCACGCTCTCGTCAATCTTGTAGAAGCAAGAATGTTGGGCGTACGTGGCGCCAATCTGGGGGTTGCGCGTACCTACAAAGGCGAGCACGCCCGGTACGCGGCGCAGGTACTCCGAAAAATCCTCGCCCGAGAGCGTGCCGCGATAATGGCCTTGGCCGGCGGGGCCCAAGCACTTAGTTACAGCCTGACGGCAGCGCTCGCTCGAGGCCGCGTCGTTTTCGACCTTGTAGTTGGCGATGGTGTAGTCGGTGAGCTCTGCCTCGGCGCCCAAGGCGGCCGCGGTATGCTCCACGATGCGGCGCATAAGCTCCGGCATTTCCTCGTGGGTCGAATCGCCGTAAGTGCGTACCGTGCCGGCGAGGTAGGCCGTGCCGGCGATGACGTTGCGCGCGGTGCCGCCATGCAGCTCGCCGACGGTAATGACGGCCGGCTCGTAGGGGCTGATCTCGCGCGAAACGATGGTCTGCAGGGCATTGACGATCTCGGCGGCCACCATAACGGCGTCGTGGCCGCGCTGGGGCATGGCGCCGTGGCATGAGGTACCGCGGACGTCGATGCGGAACCAGTCGGTATTGGCCATGCGCGGGCCGGGCTCGCAGCTTACGGTGCCGGCATCGACCTCGCTCCAGATGTGCGCGGCGTAGGCGCCATCGACGCCATCGAGCACGCCGGTGCCGATCATGAGCTTGGCGCCCTGGCCGTTTTCCTCACTGGGCTGGAAGACGATACGGACCTCGCCGTGGATGTCGTCGGTCATATGGCGCAGGATCTGCAGCGTGCCGAGCATCATGGCGATGTGGCAATCGTGACCGCAGGCGTGCATGCAGCCCTCGTTGACGCTGGCGAACTCCTCGCCGGTCTGCTCGGTGACCGGTAGGGCGTCGATATCCGCACGCAGCAGGACACGGCGGCGCGGCGTGCCGTCCTCGCGGTAGGCATCCGGCGCGGTACCGCGAAGCGTTGCCACCAAGCCGGTCTTGAGCGGACGCTCGTAGGGGATATTCATGGCGTCGAGCTGGTTGGCGATGTCGGAGGTCGTGCGCTCTTCGGCAAGGCTCAGCTCGGGGTGCTTATGAAAGTGCCGGCGCTGCTTGATGATGTAGGGCTCAAACTCGGCGGCGATATCCTGAATGGCTGCGGTGACGTCGTCTGCCGCTCGCGCCTCGGTCGCCGCCATAATTTGCTGTGCCTTGGTCTTCGTCATGGTCGATTTGCTCCTTGCTGGGTTGATCGCAAAATCGTACAGGCTTTCTCCAGTATGCCACCTGCCACCTGGGGACGGGGTAGAAATGGAAGAAATGGATGCCTCCGTAACCTTGACAGGTCCAGATTGCTTGCGCATGCAGCTTCAAATGCGATTGTCAAGCTTGAAATCTACCATTTCTACCCCGTCCCCAGGTGGCAGGTAGGGGCCGTTGGGGTGGGGAAAGTCGCCGTTTGCCGCTTGGCGTTTTGTATCAGGGGTGGGGGAGTACACTCGAGGATATTGAATTTCCTGCCAGAGATGGGGGCGCCCATGCTACATATCGATCGGATTATCCGCTCCAAGAACGTCTTTACCGCGCAAGACGGCATCGATACCGCCCGCGAGCTGGCGATTGCCATCGCAGGCGACCGTATCGTCGCAGTCGGCAAGCCCGATGACGTGATTGCCGCCGCTCCCGCCGCCACGCCGGTTATCGACTACGGTGAGCAGTTTGTCTGCCCCGGTTTCCATGACGCGCACTTGCACTTCTTTCATACCTCGGTTGGCTCCTCGCCGTATATGCTCATGGATATGGGCACGTCCGAGGCAGCGCTGGTCCAGCATGCGCTCGAGTTTTCTCAAGACCTGCCCAATGACGCTTGGGTCGTGACGCAGGGCTGGCGTGATTACCGCTGGGACCCGCCCGAGCATCCCACCAAGGCATCGCTCGATGTTGCTTTTCCCGATCGCCCCTGTGTGATGTACTCGGGTGACGGGCATACGCTGTGGCTCAATAGCCGCGCGCTCGAGGCGCTTGGCGTGACGTGCGACAGCGAGCCGCCGGCGGGTGGTAGCTACGACAAGGATGCAAATGGCGAGCTCACGGGTATTGCCCACGAGGCTGCGGCCATGCAGCTGCTGCCGCGTTGTCTTGAGTGGCTGGGCGAGGATCGCATCGCGAGCGCCTACGCCGATCAAATGAAGCGCATGGCCGAGCAGGGCATCACCTCGATCTGCGATATGTCGCTCATGCCCATGCCGGGCTGCGACTTTATCCGCGATGACGTTTACGACAAACTGCAGGTGGCCGGCAAGCTGGGCATCCGCGCTCACCTGTTCCCCACGCTGCTGGATGACCAATCGCGCTTGGAAGAACTTCAGACCCGTTACGCAAACAACGCGTTGCTCTCGGCTCCGGGCTTTAAGCAGTTCTTCGATGGCGTGTCGAGCGAACACACGGCATATCTCACCGAGCCTTATGCTAATCCGCGCTTCCCGGGCGACCAGGGCCGCCTGACGGTTCCCGCCGAGCGCATGCGCAAGTTGGTTCTGGCGGCAGCCGAGCGCGGCCACACCGTGCGCATCCACGTTATCGGCGACGGCGCCATCCATGCCGCACTCGATATCTTTGAGGAGGCGGCAGAGCTCTACGGCTTGCCTCACCACGGCCATAACACGCTTGAACATCTCGAGAATCTACTGCCCGAGGACATCGATCGTCTGCGCAAGCTCAATGTGATCGCCTCGAGCCAGCCCTGCCATATCACGCTCGATCCAGGCGGCCCCGAGCGTGATTTGGGCTTGGAGCGCAGCCACATCATGTGGCCGTTTGCGACCTATAAGCAGCGCGGCATCCGCCAAGCCTTCGGCACCGATA
Organism: uncultured Collinsella sp.; assembly: GCA_900543945.1. GTDB lineage: Bacteria > Actinomycetota > Coriobacteriia > Coriobacteriales > Coriobacteriaceae > Collinsella. Next base: position 4,778 of record UQTN01000120.1, read on the forward strand.
GCCCCATCACAGCCGTTACTAGCATGAACGTGCTCTACACGGCTATCACGCGCCAAGACCCCCGCAGCCACTGGCCCGAGGGCGGCTGGTTACCGAGCGAGCGTATCGACGCGGCAACGGCCCTGCGCAACTACACCTTGGGAAGTGCCTATGCGGCAGGCGACGAGCAAAACCTCGGCAGCCTAGAACCCGGTAAATACGCTGACCTGTTAGTCCTAGACCAAAACCCGCTCACCATCGACCCCCAAGAACTCCAAGCCACCAAGGTTCAGGCCACCTACCTGGCGGGCAACTTAATCTACGAGCGCTAATATTCATGCCGTACCGTTAAACGCGGCTCGGGCAGCATATTTTGGGATGGCGCTCGAGCCGCGTTTGTTTGCCGATGGGGGTTCGTTAGGAGCGTCCCCTCTCTGCTGGATTTGGGCGCAGGGTGGAAGCGCTGCTGCTCCGCGCGCTCAATTGGGACATCAGCGATGCTTTCTCTTAGCGTTTTGCATACTTCCAGTTGCAGATTGCAAAAAAAGTTGAGATGTTCTTTCCGGTCCTGATGTATCCCCGCCTGGGCCGTGCAAAAAATGGAGTATTCAGCACCGTGAGCTCTGCCGGTGCCGCTGCAGTCGGGTGGCATTGCGGAGATCGACGTCATTTTGGGGTCCGGTGCGGTGCGAGGCACGCTTTTTTGTCCTGACGGGGTTTGCCCGTCGACCCAAATCGCCGGTCAAAGGCGTTCTTGGGACCAATATGGTGTGTCCGGCGCGTATGCAGCCGTCCTGGCCTGCTGAAAACTCCCAAAAATGCACGCTGCTCCCCAGGGGACCCGTGCGCGCAGCGAAAACCATGCACATGTCGCTATCCGCATCGCCATTTTGCTGCACTGACTTTTCTGAATGCCGGGCCCGAATTAGTTAACCTGCCTCCCGGGGCGGACCGGAGGGCATGAAGTTTGCTGCTCTACAGTCCTGCGCAAG
>UQTN01000121.1 GCA_900543945.1 uncultured Collinsella sp.
ATGGTCGAAATCGCGACGTCCCCACGCGCATCGATTGCCAATGCCGAGGCCCCGGCAGCAGCCAGGGCCTCGGTCAAGATGTTCAGCTTGGCATCGCTATCCATGATTTGCCCCTGTCCGTGGCGACGTGCAGCCGCCGACGATCGCACGACCGAGTGTTTCAAAATTGAACGATATTGCTCACCAAACACTATAGGGCAGAGAGCGCCGTCCTGCGAGTATAGGTGTTGCCCCGCATCGCCATCCTGGCGGGGCGATAAGAGCTCTTCGGGACTTATAACCCTGCGGACAAGCCATACCCGCAAGAGCTCCTATCGCTCCACCGTGAGAATGCGCCCACCAGCAGCCAACACGCAAACTGGCTACTTCTCTACCAGATTCCCAGTACGTGTTGCATTCCCAAACTCATGCACGCAATGCCAATCCAGCAGCAAAAGCCCAGCGCGATGGGCTTGCCGCCCTTTTTGACCAGCTCGACGATATCGGTATTAAAACCAATAGCCGCCATGGCCATCACAATAAAGAACTTCGACAGCTCCTTGATGGGCGCCGTAATGGATGCAGGAAGCTGAAGCACCGTAGTGATCACGCTCGCCAGCACAAAAAACAGCACAAACATGGGAAACGCGCGTTTAAGGGAGAACGTGCTTTTGGCGTCGCCGCCGGCCTTGCGTGCCAGATGCATCTGCCAGCATGCGAGGACCAACGTGATGGGAATAATGGCCAGCGTTCTGGTGAGCTTGACCACCGTGGCGCTCTCGAGCACATTGGCGCCGGGATGCATGCTGTCCCAGGCGCTCGCCGCAGCCGTTACGGACGAGGTGTCGTTGATGGCGGTGCCGGCAAACAGGCCAAAGCCCTCGTCTGTCAGCCCGAGCATACCGCCGAGCGTCGGAAACACGAGCGCCGCGATAACGTTAAACAGGAAGATGACCGAAATGGCCTGGGCAATCTCGCGATCGTCGGCATCGATGACGGGCGCGGTCGCGGCGATGGCAGAACCGCCGCAAATCGACGAGCCCACACCCACAAGCGTCGCGATCTTACTCGGCACGTTCATAACGCGGCAGAGCACAAAGGCAATGACAAGCGAAGTCGAGATTGTCGCCACGATAATCGGCAGCGACTGGGCGCCCTTGGACAGAATCTGCGAGAGGTTCATGCCAAAGCCAAGCAGGATTACCGCGTACTGCAAGACTTTTTTAGACGTATAGGTGACGCCGGCGGCGAGCTGTTCGCGACGATTCTTGGAAAAGACGAGCGCCAGGACCATGCCAAAGAGGATGGCGAATACCGGACCGCCGACCACCTCAATTTGTTTGCCGAGCAACGTCGCGGGAATGGCGATGATCAGGCAGAACAAAACGCCTTTCCAGCGCTCGCGTACGATATTTGCCAGTTGCATATGGGATTCCTTCTTTCTATTTCACGTTTGCGACGGCTTATGATACGGCAACATTGAGCGCAGCCTTGCGCAAACACAGACTAAGATGCCGCAATAGTTCTTGGGCAACAGCCGAATTACCCACCGCGGAGAGCTGATTCGCGGCATAATTAACAACTGACATATGAGTTTGATAGAACAGTTGCGAGGCGCTATGGAAGAATCGATGCACGTCGGCGAGCAGGAAACGAGCCTACAGGACCAGTCCTACCACACCATTCGACGCAAAATCGTCTACCTGGACTACAAGCCGGGCGAAAAGCTGGGCGTCAAGCAACTTTGCGACGACCTGGATATGGGGCGCACGCCCGTGCGCGAGGCTTTGGTTCGCTTGGCGCAGGAAGGCCTGGTGCGCACCGTGCCCCAGAGCGGCACCTACGTCTCACCCATCAACCTCACCCTTGCCGAGAGTGCCTGCTACATCCGCGAACATCTGGAAAAGCAGGTGATTGTGGAGTGCTGTGCGCGAGCCACGTCGGCCGGCATCGAGCAGCTCGACCGCGCCATCGTGCTGCAGGAAAAAGCCATGGCCGAAGAGGATCGCATCGGCTTCTTTTTGAGCGACAACCTCATGCATCACATGATTTTTAGCATCGCATGTCGCAGCACCGTTTGGTCGTGGCTCGAAGAGACCAATGCCGACCTGGAGCGCTTCCGCTGGCTGCGCGCCGCCACGCAGGTTCTCGACAATCGGGACATCGTGAACGAGCACAAGCAGATTCGCCGCGCTATCGCCGGTCGCGACCCCATCGAAGCGAGCTTTTTGGTCAGCAAGCACCTGCACATGATGTTCCGCAACCAAACCGAGGTTCTGGACCAGTTCCCCGAGTACTTCGAGACCAGCAAGCTCCGCTAACCTGCCAAAAAGGGACAGGTTTATTTTGGCAGGTTTTATCTGGGCAAATGCAACAAGCTCCGCTGCAACGGAGCCGGGCCTCGGTCACTAGAACGGCGGAACAACAATTATTCGACCGTGACGCTTTTCGCCAGGTTGCGAGGTTGGTCAACGTCGCAACCGCGCAGGATGGCCACCTCGCGGGCGAGCAACTGCAGCGGGACGCTCGCCGTGATGGGGCTGAACACGTCGCGGACTGCCGGCACGCGGATGATGCAGTCGGCGATCTTGTTGATCTCCTCGTCGCCCTCGGTGGCAACGACGATGACCTTGGCGCCGCGTGCCTTGCACTCCATAAGGTTCGACACGGTCTTGTCGTAGGTGGCGCTCTTGGTGGCCACGGCGATGACGGGGAAGCCCGGGTCGATCAGGGCGATGGGGCCGTGCTTCATCTCGCCGGCGGCGTAGGCCTCGGCGTGCAGGTAGCTGACCTCTTTGAGCTTGAGCGCGCCCTCGTAGGAAATAGCGGCACCCATGCCGCGACCCACGAACAGTGCGGACTGCGCGTCCTTGCACAGCAGGGCGGCCTCATGCACGGCCTCGGTCTGGGTATCCAAAATCCACTGGATCTGCTCGGCCGTATCGGAAAGCTCGCGGAACAGCATGCGCGCCTGCTTGGTGGTCAGACGGTACTTAACCTGCGCCAGCAGCAAAGCCAGCAGCGTAAGGCTCACGACCTGGCCGATGAAGCTCTTGGTCGAGGCGACCGCGATCTCCTTGTTGGCCTTGGTGTAGATGACGCCGTCGCTCTCACGCGCCACGGGGCTGCCCACCACGTTGGTGATGCCAAAGACCTTGGCGCCCTTGATGCGCGCGTCGCGAATGGCGGCAAGGGTATCGGCCGTCTCGCCCGACTGGGACACGGCAACGACAAGCGTCGTCGGCGTGATGATGGGATTGCGATAGCGGAACTCGCTGGCCGCCTCAACCTCGGTGGGGATGCGAGCCCAGCCCTCAATAAGGTTCTTGGCGATGAGGCCAGCGTGATAGCTGGTGCCGCAAGCGATCACGCAGACGCGGTCGATATCGTTGAGCTCCTCGAGCGAAAGGCCCAGCTCGTCGATGTCGAGCTCGCCGGCCGGCGTCATACGACCGACCAGCGTGTCGCGCACAACGCGCGGCTGCTCGTGGATCTCCTTGAGCATAAAGTCGGGATAACCGCCCTTTTCTGCCATGTCCAGGTCCCAGTCGATGTGGGTGACCTTGGGCTCGATAACGTTGCCGACCTCGTCGGTGTACTCGACGCCTGCGGGCGTGAGCTTGGCAAACTGACCGTCCTCGAGCACCACGACATCGCGGGTGGCGTCGATGAGCGCGATGACATCGGAAGCAACATAGGAGCCGGTTTCGCCCACGCCGACTACGATCGGGGAATCCTTGCGGGCCACGGCGATCACGCCGGGCTCGTCAGCGCACACGGCGGCCAGACCATAGGCACCGACCACGTGGGTGCAAGCCTCGCGCACGGAGGCCATCAGGTCGTGCGTCTCGGCATAAGCCTCTTCGATCAGATGCGCGAAGACCTCGGTATCGGTCTCGCTCTTAAAGTGGTGACCACGGCCCTCCAGCTCTTCGCGCAGCTCGGCGAAGTTCTCGATGATGCCGTTGTGGACGATGGCGATACGACCGTCGCAGCTGGTGTGGGGATGGGCGTTAACGACGGAGGGCTTGCCGTGGGTGGCCCAACGGGTGTGGCCGATACCGCAGGTAGCGTCGCTGTCGATGTTGGAAAGCTCGCTCTCCAAGCCCGCGACCTTGCCCACGCGGCGGATGACGTCGAGGTGCGCCGCGGCGCCCTCGCCCACCTCGAGCGCAACACCCGAGGAGTCATAGCCGCGATACTCCATGCGCTTGAGGCCCGTGACCAGGATGTTCTTTGCAATATCAGAGCCGGTGTAGCCGACGATTCCGCACATAGGATAAATCCCTTCGTTCGCGTGACTGCAAGACGTCCACGCACAGGGGGCGCTGAGACGTATAACGTTCGAGTATTGTACTCACGCAAGCGCAAGCTGATATACCAGAAGTGGTATCTCAACTTAGATACCACCCGATGCACACATGCCCAGCCGGTCCAAACCACCACGAAGGGGACAGGCACCTTTGTGGTGGTCGCGCTGGCAACGGCGTTTCCCCAGATAAAACCTGCCAAAATAAACCTGTCCCTTTTTGGTAGGTTTGGGATGCTACAATCTGGTTTGTACTTGAAACGCATCAAAGGGGCCGCTATGGCAAAGGTGAAAATCAGCGACGTCGCGCGCGAGGCCGGGGTTTCGCTGGGCACGGTTTCCAACGCGCTCAACCACCCCGAAAAGCTGCGCCCCGAGACCCTCAAGCTCATCAACGAGACCATCAATCGCTTGGGCTACCTGCCCAACCAAAGCGCTCGTCAGCTCGCGGGCGGCGCCACCAAGTCCTTTGGCCTGGTGCTCCCCCGTCTCGACCACGGCTTTTCGCTCCAAATCGCCAGCGGCGCCCACAACGAGGCCCGCAAGCACGGCTACGATCTGCTCATCGCCAATGCCGATAACGACGATATTCTCGAGGATCATTACCTGCGCTACTTTATGGGCACGCAGATGTCCGGCGTCATGGTTCAGCCCATGGCATCCCCCGACTGGCACCCGGCCATGACTAAAGTGCCCGTGCCGATCGTCCATCTGGACATCCACTGCTCCGAGCCCGGTTATTACGTGGCTGCCGACAACGAGGCACAAGGCCGCATTATCGCCGAGCTCGCCGTTGCCCGTGGCGCACGCCATATCACCGTTGTGGGCAGAGCGGCATTCATGCAGCTCACCTTGCGCGTACTTGGCATCCACAAGGCCCTCGCCCTGCATCCCGATATCAAGATCGAAGTCATCGACGCCGGCGAATGGAATACCGCTGCCGACGGCTACGGCATCGGCGCTCAGATTGCCGAGCGCTCTACCGGCGAGCGTCCCGATTTTGTCATCGGCCTTACCGATGTATTGGCCTCGGGCGTTATCTCGGCGCTGACCGACAAAGGCATCTCCGTCCCCGAGCAGGTCCGCGTGGCCGGCTGCGACGGCAACCCCCTTGCATGGAGCGGGTCGGTTCCCCTTACCACCGTGGCACCGCCGGGCTACGAAATTGGCCGCAAGGGCGTACAGCTGCTCATGGAACAGATCGGGGACAAGCCCGCCGCCAAGACCAAGCGAGTCCGCATCGGCTCCGCCGCGCGCACTGTCACCACGGTCACGGCCACCGAGGACATTAACCGTCAGGAGCTCGTGCGTCCCTTCTTGCTCGAGCGCGTGAGCACCCAAAAGGCCGAGCAGCACCCGACGGGCCCATCCGCGGCCCCAATAACCGACATCAAC
>UQTN01000122.1 GCA_900543945.1 uncultured Collinsella sp.
GTCCGAGGACGATTTGGGGGCAAAGCCCCTGGCCTCCCCGGCGGGTATAAGGTACGGCGACTACAGGTATTCGATCTGGGCGCCTTCCGTGTCGCACGTCAGAATGTGCGTGTCGCATTTGGGGAACTGCTCGCGCAGCTTGACCTGCAGGAACTTGGCTACGATAGTGTCATCGGTTACAGCCATAAGGGTCGAGCCGGAGCCACTGATCCAGATGGTCTTGGCGCCGCCATTAAGGCAGGTGTCGCGCACAGCGTTGTAATCGGGAATCAGGCGGCGGCGATAGGGCTCCTGGATGCGGTCGTCGTTGGCGGCGGCAATCAGGTCAAGGTCGCCGGTCTCCAGGCCGCGCGTCATGCCGGCGATGCGGCCCATTTGCCATACGGCGGTGGAGAGTGGAATCTCCTGCGGCACAACCTTGCGCGCCTCGCTCGTATGCACCTCGTAGGGCGGAATCACGGTAATAAAACGCAAGCGATCGCTCACCTCGTAGCGCAGGCACTGGGGGAGCGAATCAGTCGGCGTAAAGGAGCAAACGGCACCGCCCAGGATGGCAGGGGCGACGTTATCGGGATGGCCCTCGACCTCGGTGGCAATGCGGACGAGCTCGGCACGGTCGACGGTGTGGCCCGTCAGCGCGGCGGCCGCCATGATGCCAGCGACGACGCAGGTGGAGCTGGAACCCAAGCCGCGAGCGACGGGCACGTCGGTCTGGATGTCGATGGCAACGGGGAAGGCCTGCTCGCCCCAGGCGGCCAGAGCATCGACAAAGCTCACATAGACCAGGTTGTTCTCGTTTTGGAACTCCTCGGGGCAGCCCGTGATGGTGAGCTTGTCGGTACGCTCGAAGGTGAAGTGCGAGTAGAGGCTGACGGCCATGCCGAGGGTGTCGTAGCCGATGCCTAGGTTGGCGCTGGTTGCTGGGACGGTGATTTTGATCATGTGGGTCCTCCTGGGCGGGTCTGGCCGTTTAGTTCGCTGCTCGGGCAGTCCTGGCTCGCTCGGAAAGCACATTAAGTGCTTTCCGGCTCGTGCGGAACTCGCGACGAACTAAACGGCCAGACCCGCTCGCATGCTCGTCATCATCCCGAAAGCTTAATAAAAAGAAGGTGCACCGGCTTTCGCCGGCGCTTAATAAGGAATCTAGTTGGTGCTCATTCGTTTTGCTGCAGACTCGACGTAGCTTGCCATCTCATCGACGTCGCAGACGTCTTCGAAACGGACGGGTTTGGATTCGAGTTCGGCGAGCTGGGTCGGGGCGACCGTGTTGGTGGCCTGCTCGAGCACACGCATAGCCTCAAAATCATCCTCGGGAACGTCGAGCCCCAGGGCATCGCAGCAGGCGCGCGGGAACTTGTAGGGGCTGGCGGTCGAAAGCAGCACGCGGGCCTTGGCGCCCTCGGCGGAAGCGACCTGCTCAAAGACGTGATAGCCGCAAGCGGTGTGCGGGTCGATCACGTAGCCGTTGGCGTCCCAGCAGCTCTTGATGGCAGTGAGGACCTCGTCCTCGCTGGCCCAACCGCAACCAAAGACGCTCTGAATCTTTGCCAGCAGGTCGGCGGGAACTTCGTAGCGACCAGTCTGTGCCAGCTGCTCCATAAGGCCGGCAACGAGCTCGCAGTCGCCGTCGGACAAGAAGTAGAGCATGCGCTCCAGGTTGGAGCTAATAAGGATGTCCATCGACGGCGAGATGGTCGTGAAGAACGGGCGGTTACGGTCGTAAACGCCGGTGGTCAGGAAGTCGGCAAGCACGTTGTTCTTGTCGCTCGCCACGACGAGCTTGGCGACGGGCAGACCCATGCACTTGGCGTAGTAGCCGGCCAAGATATCGCCAAAGTTGCCGGTGGGCACACAGAACTCTACGGCGTCGCCAGCCTCGATAGCGCCGGCGCGCAGCAGTTGCGCATAGGCGGCAAAGTAGTAGACAACCTGCGGCACCAGGCGGCCGACGTTGATGGAGTTGGCACTCGAAAGCACAGTGCCGGCGGCTTCCAGGCGCTCGGCAAGCTCCTTATCGGCAAAGATGCGCTTGACGGCACTCTGGGCATCGTCGAAGTTGCCGCGGATGCCGCAGACGGCGACGTTATCGCCCTCCTGCGTGGACATCTGCAGATTCTGCACGCGGCTGACTTTGCCTTCGGGATAAAAGACGGTGATGCCCGTGCCCGGGGCGTCGGCAAAGCCGGCGAGTGCTGCCTTGCCCGTGTCGCCCGACGTGGCGGTGACGATCATGATGCGCTCGGCGCCGCCGTCCTTGGCGGAAGTGCGGGCCGTCAGACGGGGGAGCATCTGCAGGGCGACGTCCTTGAAGGCGCTTGTGGGGCCGCCAAAGAGCTCCATCACATAGGTCTGAGGGACGTCAGCGCCCGGTGCGGCGTCGAGTTTGACGAGCGGCGTGACCTCTTCGCTCGCGAACGTGCCGCGGTATGCCTCATTCACACAGGCCGATATTTCTTCGGTCGTGTAATCATTCAGTAACATTCCCAACACATCTTGAGCGATTTCAAAGTACGATTTATCTGCAAGCGAGCTGATATCGACCTGCTGGGTGCCGAGCTCGTCCGAGACAAACAAACCCCCGTCGGGAGCGATGCCGGTACGGATTGCCACCTTACTTGAGCACGATAAAGTGCGTCCTCGTGTACTATGATAAGTTCCCATATAACACTGCTCCTCGGATGCCTTGGTCCCAATCGGTGAAACCATGGTATCAGAGCGCGCAAAATAGGTTCGCAGAGGCTTTTTAGAAAGGTAACCTCCAGCCCATGATTAAGATTGCCAAGTTTGGCGGCTCGTCGGTCGCCGACGCCGAACACTTTAAGAAGATCAAGGCCATTGTCGATGCCGACCCGGCCCGCCGTTTTGTGGTGGTTTCTGCCTGCGGTCGCCGTTTTAAGGGCGACACCAAGGTGACCGATCTGCTCTACTTGGTCAACGCGCACGTCAAGTACCACGTGTCGTGCGAGGAGCTGCTCGAGGACATCGGCCAGCGCTATTTTGATATCGCTGACGAGCTGGGGCTCACCTATCCCATCCGCGAAGAGTTTGCGGCCTTTGCCGAGCGTGCTCGCTCCGGTGGCTACTCTACTGAGGAGCTCGTAAGCCGCGGCGAGTACTTTACCGCTCGCCTGATGGCCGAGTACCTGGGCCTGCCGTTCCTGGATGCCGCGACGGTCGTGGCGTTCCATCACGACGGTACGCTCAGCATGAATCGCACCTCCGAGCTGGTGCAGGAGTACGGTCAGCAGGGCGGCTTTGTTATGCCCGGTTTCTACGGCGCGACGCGTGAGGGCCAGATCAAGCTGCTCGATCGTGGCGGCGGCGATATCTCGGGCTCGATTCTGGCCAAGTGCCTGGGCGCCGACCTGTACGAGAACTGGACCGACGTCTCGGGCTTCTATTCTGCCGACCCGCGTATTGTTCCCGAGGCTCAGCCCATTGCGCGCGTTACTTACGAGGAGCTGCGCGAGCTTTCGTACATGGGCGCAAGCGTCCTGCACGAGGAGGCCGTGTTCCCCGTGCGCGAGGCGGGCATTCCGCTGGTCATCAAGAACACCAATGCGCCGCAGGACCCCGGCACCATCATTAGCGAGACGGCTGATGAAGGCGAGGCAGAGCCCATCATTACCGGCGTGACCGGCAAGCGCGGTTTTGTCGCCATCAACGTGGCCCGCGACCGCACCAAGCCCCGCGTTGGCTTTATGCGCCGTGCGCTTTCGGTCTTCGAGCGCTATGACGTTTCCGTCGAGCATATGCCCACCGGCGTCGACCGCTTTGGCGCCGTGGTGCAGGAGCAGGATGTGCACGATTCGCTGTACTCACTCGTGGGCGACATCCAGCAGGAGGTCGAGCCGCTCGAGATCGAGGTCGTTGAGGGTCTGGCGCTTATCGCGACCGTCGGTCGTAACCTGCGCGGCCGTGCAGGTATCTCGGGCCATCTGTTTGGCATGCTCGGCCAGGCTGGCGTGAGCGTGCGTATGATTTCGCAGAGCTGCGACGAGATCAACATCATTATCGGTGTCGAGGAGAAGGACTTTGACCTGGCGATTCGGACCATTTACCGTGCCTTCTCCGACGAAAATGGCATTGTGAAGGTCTCCGACCTGGAGGCTTCCGCGCCGGTTGATCCCGCTCTGGCCGCGCTCAAAAAGTAGCGACTGCTCGGTAGATTTTTGGGTCATGTCAAAAAATCTACGGCGGGGCGTTTCGTTTCGGTTTCGTTTCGACGGGGCGGGTTTCGTGCCTGCCCCGTTCTTGTATACACTGGCAACAATAATCGGCCTGCTTGGCGTGCGGGCGATAGCCACAACCTTTAAAGGGGGAAGCATGAAACAGTACACGGTTGCTATTTTGGGCGCGACGGGAGCCGTGGGCACCCAGATGCTCGAGTGCCTGAACGAGCAGGAGTTCCCGGTCGGCAAGCTCAAGCTGCTGGCGAGCGCACGCTCTGCGGGCAAGACCGTCGAGTTCCGCGGCGAGCAGGCTGTGATTGAGGAGGCTTGCCCCGAGGCTTTTGAGGGCTGCGACATCGTGCTCGGCGCTGCCGGCGACGATATCGCCAAGGAGCTGCTGCCCGAGGCCGTCAAGCGCGGCGCCGTCGTGGTCGACAACAGCCATGCCTTCCGTATGGATCCCGAGGTACCGCTGGTCGTGCCCGAGATTAATGCCGACGACATCAAGTGGCATCACGGTCTTATCGCCAATCCCAACTGCGCGACCATTATCGGCCTGGTTCCCACGTGGCCGCTGCATCAGCTCGCTGGCGTGAAGCGCATGATCGTCTCGACGTACCAGGCGGCTTCGGGCGCTGGTGCCCCCGGCATGGCCGAGCTTGAGGCCCAGCTGGCCGCCCTGGGCCGTGGCGAAGAGATTCCCGAGCCGCGCGCGTTTGCCGCCCAGCTGGCGAGCAACCTGATTCCGCAGATTGGCGGCGTCAAGGAAGAGGGCTTTACCTCCGAGGAGATGAAGCTGCAAAACGAGGGCCGCAAGATCATGCACCTGCCCGAGCTGCGCGTGAACTGCACCTGCGTGCGCGTGCCCGTGCTGCGCTCGCACTCCGAGAGCATTACGCTCGAGTTTGAGCGCGACATCACGGTGGAAGAGGCCCGTGCTGCGCTGGCTGCCGCTCCGGGCGTCAAGCTGGTTGACGACATGAGTGCCGAGGATGCGCACGATCGCTTCCCCATGCCGATGGACACCTCCGACCAGGACCTGATTTGGGTCGGTCGCGTACGCCGCGACATCTCGAACCCCGAGGCCGCACGTGGCATTACCTTCTGGTGCTGCGGCGACCAAATCCGTAAGGGCGCGGCAACCAACGCCGTCCAGATCGCTAAGCTGCTCTGCGAGTAGCGGTGGACCTGTCCGGCGGGGGCCGGGCTTGGTTTTCAGAGCGTCCTCGACCATGTGTGGCGCCTTGTCCTGCTCCTTCGGAGCTGCGGACAAGGCGCCACACTGGTCTGCGGAATGTTCTGAAAACCAAGCCCGGCCCCCGCCTGCGGTGACTCGGCTGCGAGCGGCCTGCGATGGGGCCGTTGCTGGTTGGGGCCGCTGGGCTGATGTGGGGGCACGTGGTTGTTGCGGGCCCTAGTCCCGGCGGCGGCCTCGGCG
>UQTN01000123.1 GCA_900543945.1 uncultured Collinsella sp.
TGAAGTTATTGTGTGAGACATTTCATATCGAAATTCCAAATGAGTATAGATAACTGCAAATAACAGTTTGTAGGGGAGTTCTGATACTCCCCTATAAAAATGGCTATTTATCAACTGTTTGTTGTGACATAGCCTTAATTTTTAATAATTAGCATATTTTAAAATCCGCCCATACCGGCAGAATAGGGATCGTCACAGGTACCATCGCTATACCAATGAGTAGACCCCACATAATTGCCATTTTCGTCATAAAGATCCATAGTTTTAATGACTACTTTGCCGCCGCCATTAGAGGAGCCTCCCGAATAACCACTTCCGCCAGAATAGCCGCTTCCACTAGAATAATTATTACTGCTATAAGAATTGTTGGAATAATTGTTTTGCTGAGAAGCCCGCTGCCGAGTCTGTGCCACTTCCTCTTGAGCCTTCGCCTCAGCTTCTGCTTTTGCCTTATTTACATCATCAATACGAGTTTGATAACGACTAATCTGTTCATTGATTTGATCAATGAACAGATTAGAATCCTTTTTGGCATCATCAAAAATAAGCTTCTGATTATCTTTATTAGAAATATCATTAAGAAGACCATTGAGGCTATTAATATGCTGCTGGAGAGAGTCAGTATCTTCAGTAGAATTTACATCAAAATTAACATGGTCAGCTAGAGAAGTATTCCACTCATTATTTTGAGCATTACGGCAGTCTTTAATGATGGAATCGTATTTATTAAGCAACTTCGTCCAATCAGGGGAAGTGCCATCAGCATACTTAAATTTGTCATCAGAGATTTCTTTATTCAACATCTCTTTATTGTTTTGAGCATTTCTAATGGTATCAAGACGTTGCTCAAATGTTAGTAGCCTAGGATCAGCTTTAAAGGCAACAACACTATCGCTAGCCTTTGAATACAAAACTTCAACCTGCTGATTATGTTCACTACATGCTTGTTTGTAATTGTAACCAGCATAACCACCGACGCAACCAGCAATAAGCAGAGCAACGATACCGGAACCAATAATTACCCGCTTTTTAATCGAAGAATTCTCAACTTCTTCATTTTCCTGAGTATTATCTTCAGGATTATCAATCTTGTCATTGTTAAGATCGATCATCTTAACCCCTCAATATTAAATCTGCGAGCGGTTTATGCATCGGAAACTTACCGAGCCCAACCGCTTACTTTCACACCCGATTTATTAATCCCCATCCCAGAGAAATCATCTCAAATTAGCCACCCGGGCATCTCTATGAGTTGCGCACCAGCCTGGCGCAGAAGTGGCCGTCGTAGGAGTCGGCGTTTACCGGCACGCTTTGGAAGAGGCCTCGATCGTTCTGGCGTACGGATACGAGCTTCTTGGCCTGATCGAACTCGGGGAGTTGCAGAATCTGCGCCTCGGAGAGCGGCTCCAGGCTAAAACCGGTGCCCTCGGGAGAGTTCAGGAACGCTTCCACGACCTGTGTGTTCTCCTCGTCGAAGACCGAGCATGTCGCATAGATAAGCTCGCCACCAGCAGCCACGCGCGCAGCGGCTTCCTTGAGCATCGTCAGCTGCAGCTTGGGCAGCTCAACCGTCACATCCTTTTCGGTCAGGCGCCACGGGATCTCGGGATGACGACGCATGGTTCCGGTGCCAGAGCACGGCGCATCGATAAAGACTGTGTCGAACTTAACCGGCTCGCCAAGCATGGCATCAAACGATGTGAGCACCTCATCAAGCTCGCAAGCATCACCAGAAACCGTACGAACGCCCTGAATACCGGCCTTATGCAGGCGAGCGAGATTCAGATCGCACTTGCGATCATGCAGATCGAGCGCCGTATGCTGACGCTCATAGCCCGTACGCTTGGCCTGGCACATCATCACATAGGTCTTGGTGCCACGGCCGGCACCAATCTCAAGGCAGCTACCAGGGCGCGTGGCAGCCGTGGCGATAAGCTGGGCGTTAAGGTCCGAGGCCACGGCTGCAGCACGCTCAAATACGCCCGACGCAACCGTAACCTGGGCATCAACCGGGGCATGGCAACCCGGGAACACGGGTGCGACGAGCTGCGAGATATACGGATCGGGCTTGGTCGCAAAGGCGTTCTCATGCAGGGCCAGCGGCGCGGGGGCCAGATTGCCGGCAAAGTTAAGCGCACCCTCTGGCGTGTCAAACGACGCCATAATGCGAGCACACAGCCAGCGAGGAAGACCCATCAGGCGCGACAGACGAACCAAGCGTCGCTCGGACTCATCCACATCGGACGCAGTAGCAAAGTCCTCAACATTGTCCGCAACCTTATGCAGTACAGCATTGGCCAAGCCAGCGGCGGACTTAGCACCGCAGCGAACCAGCTCAACTCCCTGACTTACGGCAACACGGCCCGGCGTATGCAGGTAGAGCATCTCGAAGGCCGAGATACGAAGCGCCATGCGAACGCGCGGCGCAACCTTTTTGGGCTTATCGAGAAACTGATCGAGCAGCTCGTCCAAAATACCCTGCGTGGCGGCCACACCCAGCGCCAAGCGGGCGGCAAAAGCGGAATCGCGCTGGTCAATAGCCTTGGCGGAAGCACGGGAAGACAACACATCGCGCGCATACATGCCGCGGCGATCGGCCTCCATCAGCACATCGAGCGCAAGCTTGCGCGCGGGAGACAGCTTGCTCATGACAAAACACCCCACGAAAGATCGGCACCCTGCAGGCCAGCAGCCCAAGCAGAAGCGGCCATAGCACGCTTGCCATCGGGCTTAACCTCAAGCAACTCAACCGAGCCATCGGAAAGACCAAGGTAAACACGCTTGGCCTTAACGAGAACCTGACCCTCAACAAGCGACACATCAGCAGGCGCAGCATCGAGCACGCGCACGGTCTTGCCGGCAATCACGCAACGAGCAGGCGCGGTATCGGACGAAGCCAGCACATGGCGCACGCAATCAAGCGCCGCCATGTGCGGATCCAGGCGCATCTCCTGCTTAGAAATCTTGGCAGCATGGGTAACGAGCGCCTCGTCCTGTTCGATCCACACGGCGGTGCCATCGGCAAGAGAAGGAAGCGTATAGGCAAGCAGTTTACCGCCAAGCTCACCAAGCTCCATGGTCAGCGCCTCAGCATGCTTACCGGCAACCGACGTGGAAGCCTGAGCACAATAAGCACCAGTATCCACGCCGTGCCCGATGCGCATGATAGAAACGCCAGCAACCTCATCACCAGCAAGAATCGCGCGCTGAATGGGAGCAGCGCCACGCCAACGAGGCAGTAGCGAAGCATGAACATTCACAATACCAAGCGGCGCCATATGCAGCACCTCATCGGGCAAAATGCAACCATAGGCAGCCACACAGAAAATATCAGCCTGGGCAGCCTGGAGCACCTCAACAACCTCAGGCGTCATACGATTAGCCTCAACAACCGGCAACCCCAGCTCAAGCGCCTTGGCCTTAACAGGAGAAGGCTCAAGCTTCTTACCACGCCCACGAACAGCATCGGGACGAGTAATTACAAGCGCAATCTCATTGCCTGTCTCAACAAGCGAAGTCAGCGAAGGCACAGCAAAATCAGGCGTACCCATAAACACAATACGCATAAAGAACGTCTCCTCTCAACCAAAGCCGAGACGGCTACAAAGAACAGCGGAAAGCCAAGTCACCAGCCCATCCGCAATAACATTTCAACAAGAACAAATATACCCAAAACCAAAGAAAGAGCCGCAATAAAAGCAGCTCTTTCAGCAAAGCACCTATCAGCGAAGACGCCCATCCCTGGCCCGACGGCACCCCGGGGACGGACAAACCTACTCCGTCTCGCCCGGTCGAGCGCCGCGGGCCAGGGCGTCCTGGTACTCCTTGACGGCCTTGATCCTCTGCATCGGCTTCAGTCGCTCGAACATAGTGTTGCCATGCAGGTGATCGATCTCGTGCTGCAGGCACACGCAGAACAGGTCGCCCGAAGCCTCATAGCGAATCAGGTTGGCATCCAGGTCGTACGCCTCGACGACGACATGGTCGGGACGCTCGATCTCGCAGCTAATGCCAGGGATGGACAGGCAGCCCTCGCTAAACGGCACCAGATGGTCGCTCTGCTCAACAATGACAGGGTTGATGAGCACGTACGGGTCGTAGTCGTTCTTGTCGCTGTAGTCGCAGTCAATGGTGACGAGCTGAATAAGCTCGCCGATCTGCGGAGCAGCC
The DNA here is from genome assembly GCA_900543945.1 of uncultured Collinsella sp. GTDB lineage: Bacteria > Actinomycetota > Coriobacteriia > Coriobacteriales > Coriobacteriaceae > Collinsella. The sequence goes on from UQTN01000123.1 coordinate 4,171, forward strand.
AGGCCGCAACCGCCGTTGTCGAACATCATCTTCTTCATCTTCTCGGCAAGCGACTCGATCGCTGGGGTGATCTCCTCGATGACGGCGCACTCCTGACGCAGGCGAGGGTCGGGCGACAGTACGATTCCGTTGGCTTCCATGGCCATCCTTTCGGGTTGTTACATCAAATCATAGGCATCGACGTCAACGCTCACGCTCACGCCGCGCACAGAGCCCACCTCTTTGAGGCAGGCGTCGATATCATCAGAGACATGGTACCCCACAGGCGACTTCACAAGCAGATGGAAGCGGTAACGGTCCTTGGCTCTCTCGATTACACACGAAGCCGGGCCCAGCACCTGCGGCAAGGCACTCCCCGCCCTCAAAAAGTCGGGCGCGGCGGCATGCCAGCGGCGCTTAAGAAGCTTTGCAATGCGCCCAATGTAGTCCTGCGCGTCATCCGCGTTCGCCGACCACACCAAAATGTTGACCAGACGCACGAACGGTGGATACAGGGCGTCGCGGCGCTGGTCCAAGTCGTAGTCGGTAAAGATCGAACGATCGTGCTCGGCGACGGCGCGGATGACCGGATCCTCGGGCAGATACGTCTGGATGATGACCTCGCCAGGGCGATCGCCGCGACCGGCGCGACCGGCGACCTGCTCAAGCAAATCGTAGGCGCGCTCCCCTGCGCGGAAATCCGGCAGCTTGAGGGCGAAGTCAGCATTGACCACACCCACGAGCGTGACCTCGGGAAAGTCGAGGCCTTTGGCGATCATCTGGGTGCCCAGCAACACGGCGCAATCGGCAGCATCGAACTGCTCGAGCAGCTTTTTGTGCGCATCCTTGCCGCGCGTGGAATCGGCATCCATGCGGATGATGGCGACGTCCTCGGGCAGCATCTGGTGCAGTGCGTCCTCGATCTGTTGCGTGCCCAGCCCCATTTTTGCCAGGTAGCGACTGCCACATTTGGGGCAACGACTCGTGGGCGCGGGATACGGCTGCACGCGCCAGGAGGATCCGCATGTGTGACATTGCAGCGTGTGCGTGCGCTCGTGATACGTAAGCGCGGTGGAGCAGTGGTTGCAGGTGGGAACGCAGCCGCACTCGCGACACATCAGGAACGGCGCAAAGCCACGGCGGTTATGCAGCAGCACGGCCTTCTCGCGGTGCTCTACAACGCGCTCCAAACCTTCCATCAGCGGTTTAGAGAACATTGAACGGCTACCGTGCGAAAACTCGCGGCGCAGGTCGGCAATGCGGACCTCGGGCAGCACGGCGTGTCCCGGGCGCTCGGGCATCTCGACGCGCGTCCAAGTGGTGCCGTTATACGTTCCACGGCGGCAGTGGTCGAGGGCCTCGGCCGAGGGCGTGGCGGAGCCCAACACGAGCGGGCAGCGGTAGCGCCGCGCCA
>UQTN01000124.1 GCA_900543945.1 uncultured Collinsella sp.
CGCCGCCAAGCCCAAGCTCACCATCACGGCCGAGTCGCCCCTGCGCGCCGACAGCGCGGACGGGTCGACGGGCAGCCTGGAGGCGTCGCTCATCAACACGCCCACCGGCACACCCCCTAGCATTACCACCGGAGGCTTTATGCCCTCGACTGGCGATATGGCAATGTACGCCGCGGCCGCCGCAGCGGTCGCCGGAGCCGCGCTCATCGTGGTCGCGCTCCTGGTCAAGCGGGGAGGTGGCAGCCATAAAGAGTAGCTGGCAGCCCCACAGAGAGCGGGGCGAGACGTAGCGAATCAGATGCACAGACACAGACAGATGATGATCGATCAAATGGGAATCAAGCAGAAAGCAGAGGAAAAGAAGATGAGCATGAGCAAGAACATCGCACGCCTGGCAGTAACCGCCGGCCTCACAGCAGCGCTGAGCTTCGGCGGGGTCATGGCCCCGGTTACGATGGCGTTTGCCGAGGGCACGCCGACGGTGGCCACGGAGAAGGGTAAGGTGGCTATCACCGACGAAACATACACCGGCACGACATTCAAGGGCATTCAGATCTTCACCGCGAAGGTCACGCAGGATCAGAAGGGCGATGGGAGCTGGGATGGCTCGGCCGCTAAGACTCTTTCCGATATTCAGTGGGCTCCGGGTAATGTGAAAACCCTCGTTACGACTGCGCTCAAAGACGTTACTGGAGCACCTGACGTAGATGCTGACGCCCAGACGTGGGCGGAGTTCATCAGCACGACTCAGGGCTCTAATTTTGGAGAGACTACGGCGGTTGATACTGGTACAACTCTTGACTTGATTGCCAAGGCCTTGGAAGGGGACAAGACCCTCACGTGGACAAAGCCAAGCGATTCCACCAAAGGTAGCTTTAAGGATCTTGATAATGGCTACTGGCTTTTCGTGACCGATACGCCCAGTACGACCAGCGGTGCTAATGGCAATACTGATGCGTATACCTCGCCGATTTTCACCATCGTCGGTGGTTCTGACGTTAACGTGGCCCCCAAGAAGGACGTCCCCAACGTGACCAAGGCCGTAAAGGATGACAAGAACGGCAAGTTTGTTACGGACGATAGCAAGAATGTTTTTACCGCAGCCAACAAGGCTGCCGACTCCGCTGCTGAACAGCCTGTTGAATATCAGCTTGCCGGCACTGTGGCTAGCAACATTAACACGTATGTCAAGTACAGCTACACTTTCACTGACGAGCTCCCCTCCACGATGGTTCCAGAGCTTCAGGGCAGTAACCCAGTCGTTGAGGTCAAGATTGACGATTCAGTCGTGGATCCCGCTTGCTACAGTGCGACCTATGTCCCGGGAGAAAGCACGAATACGCTCACTGTTTCCTTCGGGAACCTCAAAGACGCAAAGGATAAGGCTGGCAATCCTATCACCGTTGGCGGTAGTTCGACAGTCTATGTGAACTACAAGGCCAAACTGGATGCTAGCAAGATTACGCAGGATATGCTCGGCAAGGCCCAGGTGAACAATGTCAAGTTGACCTATTCCAACAACCCGCACACCAATGGCACCGGTACCACGGTTGACCATCCGGCCTACGACTACACCTATGGTATCGATGTCACCAAGGTTGGTAGCGACGAGGACGAGACTGGCAACCCCAAGACCCTCGAAGGCGTTCAGTTCACGCTGCAGGAGAAAGGCTCCAACGAATTTATCAAGGCCGACGGTACCACGACGACAGATACAGATGCCGCAATACTAACTACCAACGATAAGGGCATGATCAACGTTGTCGGTCTCGATGAGGGCACCTACACCCTTACAGAGGTAACCCCGGCGCCTGGCTACAACAACTCTGCTTCCAAAGGTGTCACGTTTACCATTGCTCGCGGCACGCTTCAGCAGGATGGCACCGCGGTGACTCCCGACAAGGATTCTGCCAACGTTACTGCTGCTGATGGTGTTGTAAAGGCCGGTTCTGCCACCGTATCTACCGGTAAGCTCAGCTTCACCATTGTCGACCAGAAGGGCTCCAACCTCCCGCTGACCGGTCTCAACGGCGTGACGTTCACTTGGATCGCTGGTGGCGCGGTGCTGTGCATCGGCGTGGCTCATCTCATCCGCAGCCGTAAGCAGGCTGAGGAGTCCGAGCAGGAGTAACGCTCGCTCACCCATCCCTTTGGCAGGTGGGATGTGATGGCCATGAGACTTGCGGACACTTTTCTCGTCCATCCACATTCTTGCTTTGTCATTCTCTTTTCGGGGCAGACTCCGCACTGGAGTCTGCCCCGTTTTTTGGGATAACGCAGCCAGCCTCCACCGTCCGATGCGGGTACGTTCGTCATCGCGTTTCTTGACTCGTATGAGGTTCGGATTAAGGTCCGTAGGCGCACGCGCGGTGCGGACGGTAGAAGGCATTTGCGCCGCAACAAGCGCAAATAAGAATGCCCGGGGGTCGGATCCCGGGCATTTAACAAAAACTGAAAACTAGGCCGCCCGCGCTCTCGTACACTTACGCGGGGTGCGTCGTTTCCTATTGGCATTGTATCCCGAATCGCCCAGCCGATTCGGGACATTTTGAAAACGCAAATGCGGGCTTATGCACGAAAGGAATCTCGTCAATTCCGAGAATTATGTATAATTCCAATATAAACTGGAATCAGACGAAAACGATGGAAATGAACGAAGCGCTAATCTACCTACAAGAAGCACTAGGCCTCTCCGCCAAGACCAAAACTTGGCCTGGATCCGCACGTTTGCCGCTGCATCTGCGGGCGATTGAGGTTCGCGCGGTTGACGCAAACGGTTTTTCATTTTTGCTTGCAAGTTTGCCTACTGGCGTCGGGCTTCCCGAGGCTAAGAGAGTCTATAGTCAGCTAGCCTTGCGCGCGGAGACTCCTGTTGCCGTTTCGTTTCCTGATGCCGATGCACGTCAGCGCAAAGCATTGGTCGCACAAGGGATTCCCTTTGTCTGCCCCGGTAGACAGGCTTTTCTTCCATTTATGGGCACGGCCTGCACGGAGAGGGGCAGTGTCCGGTTTCACAATCACGCGACCAAGATGTCATCCAATGCGCAGGCTGCCGCAATCTGGGGAGCAGTCCAGGAGCCATATCGTCCCTATGACCTTTGTCGTGCGCTTGGGATTTCGGCAAGCCGCGCGAGTGAGGCCATAACCGAGCTTGTTGACAGGGGGCTCGCGAGGCGCGAGCGTCGCGAGCGACGTGTCGTCGTGTTCCCTGTTGCCGTCGATCTTCTGCTCAGCGAACACATGGCAGAGCTCTCCTCGCCTGTCGCGAAGATCTTTTTTGCAAGGAAGACGCCGCAAATCGACTATCTTGCTGACGCTGGGGAGACGGCGCTCGCCGCGCGTTCGATGCTCGCTGCACCGGGCATGGAACAAAAGGCCGTCTTAAGAAGTGCATGGCGTCAACTGAGCAACCTCGAAGTTGCAGACGGGGAGTTGCCGGATAACGAAACGGCGATGGTTCAAGTGTGGCGCTATGCGCCCGTGTTTGCCGACTCCTCCCGCGTCGATGACATTTCGCTTGCGCTATCTTTGGCAGCAATCGACGATGAGCGAATTCAGCTCGAAGTCGATCGCATGTTTGGAAAGGAATATCCATGGCAAGAAGCGCTGTAGAAGGTCTCCAAGAATTCGAACCGTAGGCGGTGCTTCGGTCCTAGCTGCGTTGTTCGGCGCGGAAGTTCGCTAATCGGCTATTATTTGTTTAGACAACATGAGCTGTAGAGGAGTGACCGGCGATGGTGCAGGGCGCCAAACATATGAAGAGCAATAACGCCGCGGCCAACGGTGGCTCAAGCCCTCAGCCCAAACCTCAACCAAAACCCAAGCGCCGCCGCAAGCGACTGCCGCGCTGGGCCGACCGGCTCATCACCATCGTCATCATCCTTATTGGCGTGGGCCTTATGACCTGGCCGTGGATCTTGGACCGGCTCGAGGCCTCGGGCGTGTTTAACCAGATCAGCACCGTGTCCAGCACCGTGGACGCGCTCTCGGAGGAGGAGCGCGAGCGTATCCTGCTGCAGGCGCACTCCTATAACGAGCAGCTGGCGGGCGAGGCCACCGAGCTTCCCGCCGACCAGATCGAGCCCTATGACCAGCAGCTCATCTTTGACCGCGACCCCATGATGAGCTGGGTCGAAATCCCCTCCATCGACGTGAGCATGCCCATCTACCACGGCACGAGCGAGGAGGTCCTCATGGCGGGCGTCGGCCACCTAGAGGGCACGAGCCTGCCGGTGGGCGGCACCTCGACGCATTGCGTGCTCACCGCGCACTCGGGCATGCGCAACCTGAGTATGTTCGACGACATCCATTCGCTGGAGCCCGGCGACCTGGTGCTGCTGCACACCATGAACAAGACGCTCGCCTACAAGATGGTGGACTCCGAGGTGGTGCTGCCCGAGGAGATGGAGTCGCTGACCATCGAACCGGGCGCCGACAAGGTGACGCTCGTCACCTGCACCCCCTATGGCGTAAACGACCATCGCCTGCTGGTGCACTGCGTGCGCACCAAGTACAGCAAGAAGGACGTCGACAAGCAAAAGTCGCTGGCCGGTCGCCACTGGGGCAAGCGCGAGTTTGCCGTGCTTATCGTAGTCGTGGCCATTGTGCTGTTGCTGCTGGACATCGTGATCCACGCGGTGCGCAAGCGCCGCAAGGCCAAGGCCTCGGCATAGGGCTCGTTCAGAACCACCACAATGGGGACAGGCACCTTTGTGGTGGTCGGGACTTCCAAACCATCACAACATTCGATGAAAATCGCGATTTTGACGAAAAGCGTCGAATGTTGTGATGGTTTTCGTTGTGGGCGAGACGGTTTTCGCTATGGACGGTGCGGTTTCGCTGCAGAACCGCCAGCCCGCCGCCTGTCAACCGCCGTCCTCGTTACGTTTTCGCTGCATTTGGGTAAAGCGCCTGCTCCAAGCCGGCGTTGCCCTGTATACTAGAGCGGTTTAACTGTTATGCGGAAGGGAGCGCCTATGGCACTCAGCGAGAAGGACGTGCGCGGCATCGCCGAGTACGCAAAGATCGCACTGACCGATGACGAGCTCACCCAGATGACGTCCTACATGAACGACGCCGTCCAGATGCTCGAGCCCGTCTTGCAATATGACTTGCCCGACGTGGAGCCCACGTTCCATCCCATCGGAAGCCTGTCCAACGTGATGGGCGATGACCTGCGCGAGCCCGAGCGCGATCTGCCGCTCGACGTCGCGCTCGAAAACGCCGGCAGCGCGCGCGACCGCTACTTCCGCGTGCCGTCCATTTTGGGAGAGGGGGAGAGCGAGTAATGGCGCAGAGCTTCGATTCCCTTACCGCCGCCCAGATCGCCGCGGGCGTTGCCGCCGGCGACTTTACCGCTACCGAGGTGGCACAGGCCTCCCTTGCCGTCATCGAGGCGCGCGAGGACGGGGTCCAGGCATTCCTGCAGGTGGCGCCCGAGCTTGCGCGCGAGGCCGCCGCGCGCGTGGATGCCGACCGCGCTGCAGGCAAGCC
>UQTN01000125.1 GCA_900543945.1 uncultured Collinsella sp.
GCACCGTCCCCGGCGTTGCCCGTGTGTCTTTGGCGTATCACACCAACCGCGACCCGCAGGAGTACTGCGCCGCCGCTGTGAAGGCGCTGCGCGAGTTTGGTTCCTTCGATTCGTTTAAGGTGCACGCCAAGCGCTCCAATACTGACTATGAGCTCACCTCGATCGATATCAATCGACAGGTTGGCGAGGTGCTGTGTGAGGCGTTTCCCGATAAAAAGGTCCAGATGCACGACCCCGACGCGATGGTGCACGTTCTGGTGGTTCAGGGTAGTGTCTACGTGTATGCGCGCTCCGAGCGCGGCGTTGGCGGCCTTCCGGTGGGTTCTGCCGGCAAGGTCGTGACGCTGCTGTCGTCGGGTATCGATTCTCCGGTGGCGACTTGGATGCTCGCGCGTCGCGGCGCGGTCTGCGTGCCGGTGCATTTCTCCGGTCGTCCGCAGACGCCCGATACGAGCGAGTATTTGGTGCAGGATATCATCCGTGCGCTTGAGCCGGGTGTCCAGATCGGCCGCCTGTACGTGGTGCCGTTTGGCGACTGCCAGCGTGAGATTTCGGTCACCTGTCCCAGTAACCTGCGCGTTATCATGTATCGCCGCATTATGTATTCGGTTGCCGAGCGCATTGCACACATCGAGGGTGCCAGGGCCATCGTTACGGGCGAATCGCTTGGGCAGGTTGCCTCCCAGACGCTCGAGAACATCATGGCCGTCAACGAGGCCGTGAAGATTCCCGTGTTCCGTCCTCTCATCGGTTCGGACAAACAGGAGATCATCGCACGCGCCGAGGAGATCGGTACGTTCGATATCTCGACTGAGGCCGCTCCCGACTGCTGCACGTTGTTTATGCCGCGCCGTCCCGAGACGCACGCTAAACTCGATGCCGTGCATGAGGCCTGGGAGTTGTTCGATCATGAGGAGATGATCGAGCGCCTGCTCAAACAGACCGAGTACATCGACTTCGAGAGCAACACGTATAAGGCCCCTAAGACCTTAAAACGCAAACATTCGGAGCTTGCTCCGCGTGAGATTTACCAAGATCACGAGTAAATTTGTGTATAGACCGACGATGCGCCTGTATCGTCGGTCTTTTGGTATCTGGGCAAATGATGCCAAGATGTTCATTCGCTGACGTGTGTCTGAATAAATGGACATTTTTTCGCAAGGTTTAGGTCAGCTTTTGGTTTGACCGCGAAAACTGGTGTGGACGTGCGGAAGCTGCGGCGTTCGTTTCCTGACACGATGGTGTTGGGAGGTTTTGCTATGGCGCAGCGCGAACAACACGAACGAGTCAAAAAGATGGACCGCTGGGCGGGCAAACTGCTCGGTCATAAGGCAGTGGTGATGGCGATACTGGTCGTCATTGCGATGGCGAGTGGACTGGCAATGGCGAACTATGGCGGCGGTGCCGGCGGTGTGTCGTTTGAGCGCACTGATGGTTCGGGCACGTTAGTGGAGCCGGGATCCGGCGATGCTTCGAGTGGAAAGACATCTGAAGGCTCTTCGCCTAAGGCGACTGCCGCGGCAGAGGTCTATGTCGATGTTGATGGCGCCGTGGTGTCACCCGGTGTATATCGCCTCAAAGACGGGGCGCGGGTGGCTCAGGCGATTAATGCCGCCGGCGGGCTGGCGCCCGAAGCAGACGTTACGGGGCTTAATCGTGCATCCAAGGTCACTGATGGACAAAAAATTCACGTTCCAACGGTAGGGGAGCAGCAGGTGTCCATTGCGGAAGCCGGTGTTGATGGTGGGACTTCCGCATCATCAGGCGTCGGTGGCGCAACAGGCCTAGTAAACATTAATACGGCAAGCTCGGCAGAGCTGCAGACGCTCTCGGGAATCGGTCCCTCAATGGCACAGTCGATTATCGATGAGCGGACAAAGAACGGTGCTTTTGCTTCGGTTGACGATCTGATGCGCGTGTCGGGAATCGGCGAGAAGAAGCTTGCCAAAATCAAAGATTGCATCTGCGTATGAGTGCGACCGAGCGAGAGCACGTGATGCCTCCGCGGCCCCTGATTCCGTGGATGATGGCCCTGTGTGCCGGCATGTGCGTGAGCTGCGCCTTGGTGCTCAGCATAGCCGCTGATGCGCTGCTGAGGGAGCGGGCGACGGCGGTCGGGCCGCTATGGGCCATTCCCGTTGCGGCAGCGGTTTTCGTTGTGCTGGCTCACTCTTGTGCGAGGCTTGCCCCTTTGAAGCGGTGGCTGTATGCCGCGTCCGTCGGTCTCGTGGCGGGAGCGGTCGTCTCGGCGTGGTGGGCTGTGGGTGCGCTCAGCGCCTCGAGGGCGCTCGACGGTCGGGCGGCGAGCGGCCTCGAGTTTGTCGTGCAGGGTGATCCATCCATAAACGACGACGTGTATTCCTATACCTGCGAGGCACGCGCGGACGGTAAGAACTTGGCAACGGTTCGCCTATCGTGTGATCGTGAGCTCAAGGTCGGGGCGCACGTGCGTGTTATCGGTCGCGTTTCACGTTTTGAGAACGATGCGTATGGTCGCTCACGCGTGCTTCGAGGCGAGCTCCGAAAAGTGAAGGTCATCCGGTTGGTGTCGGTCGACGAGGGCTCTCCGGGGCCGCTGCTTCGACTGCGAAATGAGCTGCTTGCGTCCATCTCGCCTGCGACCGACCCGGCGCGTGCGCTCATAGCCGGTGTCGCCTGCGGTCGTTCGGCCGAGCTGCGCGCCCAGCCGGCGGGCGACTGGTTTTCGGTGACGGGAACGGCGCATCTTATCGCCGTCTCGGGCAGCCATTTGGCTATCGTGGGGTTTGTAATCGAGGGTGTATTGCAAAAGACTCGATGCTCACGTGGTCTTCAGCGGGCGATATTGGCGATAACGCTTGTGGGCTATGCTGCCTTTACGGGCGCGTCTCCCTCGGCCGTGCGTGCGTGCTGCATGGTGTTCGTGACGCTTGTCGTAAACGGCGCGGGGCGTCGTCGGCACGGCGCATCGGCACTCTTCGTAACCATGTCCATCTTTGTGCTACTGCGGCCGACGGTGCTGTTCGAGATGGGCTTTCAACTCTCGTGCGCCAGCGTCTTAGCCATTCTGTGCTTTTGTCCCTATGCGACCTACGCTTTGGGTGAGCTGGGTGTGCCATCGGGCGTTGCCAGCGTGCTTTCCGTCACGCTGTGCTCGCAACTGGCGACACTTCCCATTACCATTCCTGCCTTCGGTACATTCTCGCTCATTGCTCCGTTGGCAAATGCGGTCATCGGTCCGGTGGTGAGCGTTCTGCTCGCTGTGTCGATCGTGCTGGCTCCCTTTTCGCTCGTGGGACCGTTGCGGACTTGGGCGCTCGCTGTGCCCATGATTGCCGCCCGTTGCGCGCTGTTCTTCGAGCAGCTGTTTGCCGCCGTGCCGGGTGCATACGTGAGCGTGCCGCCCGATAGCATGTGGATTTACCTAGTGCCGTGTTTTCTGGCGGTTCTGCTGGTCTGGTGGCCGCGTCCCCGTGCACGTCCTATGGCGGTGGGGCTTGCATGCCTGATGCTCTTGGCTGCGATTCCGTACGTCTATTGGGATCGATTCGCTCCGCCTTCGGTGACGGTGCTCGAAGTGGGCCAGGCCGATGCGATTCTTATCCGCCAGGGCGGCGCAGTTGCACTTGTCGACTGCGGACTCGACGAGCGCGTGGTGGCGGCGTTGGTTCGCAATAACGTGCACCATATCGACGCCGTCTTTGTGACGCATTGGGATGAGGACCACTGGGGTGGTCTGCCTGCCGTGCTCGAACAGTTTTCGGTCGGAACGATTGCCGTGGCCGCGGATGCGCTGGAGGATGCTCCTGCCGAGGTATTGAACCGACCTGGCGTGGAGTATCGGCAGGTGCGCCGTGGGGATATGGTCGACATCGGCTCATTTTGCGCCCGCGTGATGTGGCCATTCGAGTCCGTGGATGGCGAGGGAAATGAGGACTCGCTTGTCCTTCTGCTCTCTTATGTTCAGGAAGGCAAGGGCCTGCGCATACTCCTCACCGGTGATGCCGAGCTCGACCAAGAACGGGAATTCGTGCAGGAGGTGGGGGATATCGATGTCCTTAAACTTGGGCATCACGGCTCCAAGGTTTCAGTCGATGGTGAGTTGCTGGACATCCTGAAGCCCGAGCTTTCTCTCGCAAGCGCCGGTGAGGGGAATCGATACGGCCATCCGTCCGATGCCTGCATCGATGCCGTTAAGGAAGCGGGTGGTGTGTTCGCGTGTACCATCGAACACGGCGACATTACCGTCACACCGACTGCGAATGGCTTTGCGATGCGATGCCAGCGACCGTGACGACGTCGTTGGCGTGTGGTGGGCCCCTGGGCTAGAATGGCACGGAACGAATACGAAGGCCTGCGGGAGGGGAGCGCAATGTCCGAAACCGGTTTGCTGCCGGCATATCTGATCGTCGGTACCGACGGAGTTAAGCGCGACCACGCCGTCTCGCGTATGAAAGCGCGTCTGGAAAAATCGGGTATGGTCGAGTTCAACCTCGACGAGCGAGACATGACCAAGGACCCCGATATCGAGTCCATTATCGGATCGCTTAACACCTTTCCGATGGGCAGCGAGTTTCGTCTGGTAATCCTCGATGGCTGCTCAAAGCTCGCCAAGGCGGTCTCGGAGCCGCTCGTTGGGTATCTGGCGAGTCCCAGCCCAACAACGGTCTGCCTCATCATCGCCGACTCACTTGCCAAGAATACGCGCCTGTATAAGGCAATCGCCAAGATCGACAAGAAGGCTATCGTCGATTGCTCGGGTACCAAGCGCTGGGAACTGCCGCGCCGTGTTCAGCAGATGGCGACGCAGCGCGGTAAGTCGATTTCGACGGCGGCCGCCGAGGAGCTCGTCTCGCGTTCGGGCGAAAACACGCGCATGCTCGATAACGACTTGGCTAAGCTTGCCCAGATGGTCGAGTCGCCTCAGATTGAACTTGCCGATGTTGAGCGCTGGATTGTTCGTACGTCCGAGGTTCAACCCTGGGACTTCCTCAACGCCGTCTCGGCTCGCGATATGCGGCGTTCGCTCGAGCTCTTTAAGCTCCTGCCCTCCAAGAGCTACGTGTGGACTTACACATTGCTGTGCGGTCGCATTCGCGAGCTTATCGTCGCCAAGGCGCTCGACGCGCGTGGGCAGGGTCGCGAGCTGGCCGCAACGCTCAAGCTCCAGTCCTGGCAGGTCAAGAATCACCTGACCTGGGCACGTCGCTTTTCGATGGCAGAGCTCATCGCAGCGCTCGAGGGTGCGGTCGATGTGGAGCTCGCGCTCAAGGGTTCGGCCGATTCTCAGACGGCGCTTTTGCTCTGGATTACGAACATCTTGAGAAAATCGTGATGATACGGTTGATTTTCAATCTCAACGCAACAGCCTGAACGGGTCCCGCGTTTCCGCAGCT
>UQTN01000126.1 GCA_900543945.1 uncultured Collinsella sp.
ATTTTGGGAGGTAGCCCAAACAGCCCCGGCGGGGTCCTGTGTAGTTACCCTTTAGGCGGAACTCTCCTAATGGGTTGAGCGTTCTGGATTCTTGCTTGCTACCGTTTATCGCGTATAGCTACCGTTTGCGGAATAAGTAACACTCCTTAATAAACCGTGTAGAATCTCAGATAAGCACGGAGTTTTCCAGGGAGACGCTGTCCTTTGTTGTGTGCAAGGGGCGGCGTCTCTTTGGCGCTTGGAGGCCGTTCTGCAGCAGGACGGCGGACGTGCGTCACATATTCAAAAGCCAACGTCGAGATGGGTTGTGATGATAATGGGCAAGTACGTAATCGTGGTTGAGTCTGGTTCGGATGTGACGCCGGAGCTCTGCGAGCGCTATGGCATCGTGCGCGTGCCCATGCATGTCACGATTGGTGACGAGACCGTTGAGGACGGCTCCATCGATCCGCTCGAGATTTACTCGCGCTGCAACGAGTTTGGCGTAATGCCCAAGACCAGTGGCTGTGCGCCGGCAGATTTTGCGCACGTATATGACCGTATCCATGCCGAGCAGCCCGATGCGACCATTCTGCATCTTGCGTATTCCGAGGCCACGACCTGCTCGCATCAGTCCTCGAAGATTGCGGCCCAGGGGCGCGACTACGTGTTCTCCATGGACACGCGCTTTGTCTCGGTGGGCCAGTCACTCGTTGTCGTCGAGACTGCCAAATACATCGAGGCTCATCCCGATGCCACCGTTGACGAAATTTTCGCCTTCACCAATTCGGTGATGGACCGCGTGCTGTTGGGCTTTGTCCCAACCGATCTCGCCTTCCTTAAGGCCGGCGGTCGCTTGTCCAACGTCGCGTTCCTAGGCGCCCATCTGCTCAAGATTAAGCCCTGCATCGAGGTGACGGGTGGCAAATTCGTGGCGACCAAGAAGCTCCGCGGCTCTATGCTCAAATGTGCCCGTGCCTTTATTGACCACATGGTTGCGAAGGGCGATATTGATTACTCGCACATTGGTTTGGCGTATTCAGTGGGCCTTTCCGAGGAGCTGCGCGACGATATGGAAGTCTATGCGCACGACCTGGGCTTTAAGGACGTTACCTGGACTCAGGTCGGCGGCGTCATCTCGAGCCACTGCGGCCCGACCGCCTTTGGCGCGGTGCTTACGCTTAAGGCGTAGGGCCTGGCGTCTATCGATTTCTATTGCTTCGGCGGCGAGCGGGTTGTGACAACCTTCCCGCCGCTTTTGCGTGGAGTCAAATAGGACGATCAAATTGACCGCTAAACCGTTTCGCCATCAGGCGTATGGGCTAGAATGGCTCTGGCATTTTAATTGACAAAAACCAAAGAGAGGCAAGGTTGCGGGAATGGCTGAGATGACGCTTGAGGGTGTGGATGCTCATCCCGAGGACTCTGCGTATGCCCTGGGTCGCGTGCATTCGATCGAGACGATGGGAACGGTCGACGGTCCCGGCATCCGCTTTGTAGTGTTTGTTCAGGGTTGCCCCATGCGTTGTGCGTATTGTCACAATCCCGATACCTGGTCTGTTAACGGCGGCACGATGGTGACCGTCGAGCATCTCATGGACGAGTTCCAGAGCAACCATGAGTTCTACCGTAGCGGCGGCATTACCGTTTCGGGCGGCGAACCGCTCCTGCAGCCCGAGTTTTTGGCCGACCTGTTCCGTGCAATGCACAACAACCCCGATGGCCGCGTACACACCTGCCTAGACAGCTGTGGCTATGCATTTGATCCCAAGCATCCGGAGAAGTTCGATGCTGTTCTCAACGAGACCGATATGGTGCTGCTCGACATCAAGCATGCCGATCCGATTGAGCATAAAAAGCTGACCGGTTGCGATCCTGCGCGCATCCTGGCGTTTGGCGATGAGCTTGCCCGTCGCAAGATTAAGGTTGTTATTCGCCACGTGGTGGTGCCGGGTATCACCGATACGGCGGAGGAATGCGAGAAGCTCGGTCGCCTGATCGCTCCATGGCACAACGTGGTGGGCCTGGAAATGCTGCCGTATCACACGATGGGTGTCGTCAAGTACGAGCAGCTGGGTATTCCCTATAAGCTCGAGGGCGTGCCCCAGATGGATACCGCGCGCATGCCCGAGCTGCGCAACGCCGTCATGGCCGGCATGAAAAAGCGCCGCGCCGAACTCAAAAACGCCATCGACTAGCGAGCCATTTTCGCCCCAAGGGCACTCATCGGGGACAGACTTAAATGAGTGCGCGATGGCATTGCGGGCGAGCATGTTTTGGTGCGCAACAAGGCAGACTGGATTAGCGAGGATGGTTACTATTCGACATGCGATGCGGGCCTTATCGGCATCGATGGTCGTACCTATGTCATGAGCGTCATGACATCGATGCCGTGGGGCGACCGCTCGAGCGAGGTTACGGCCGTGATTGCAAAGGCTCTGTTTGATATGCGAGCTGCGCTGGCTTAGCGTGTTCGTTTGGCGAGGTCAAACAAAATGCTGGTACCATACCGTGGTTGAGAATTTCGTATAGGTTTGGGGAATGGTATGGCTACCATCGCGATTATCGGTGCGCTCGAAAAAGAGATCATGCAGATTAAGGAAGAGCTGAGCGACGTTTGCGAGGCACGGGAGGCAGGCTTGACCGTTGTGAGCGGCGAGCTCGACGGCCTGACAGTCGTCGCCACAACGGCGGGCATGGGCACGGTGAACGCCGCCGCTGCAACACAGCACCTCATTAGCAAGTATGCTCCGCAGGCTGTTGTGTTTTCGGGCATTGCGGGCGGTTTGAACCCCAAGCTCCATATCGACGACGTGGTCATTGGCAAACGCCTACGCTATCTGGATACCGATACCGCGCTTATCGCCGAGTCCGCACCGGGGCTTGAGGAGTTTGGTTCGACGCCCGCGCTGGTCGATATTGCCGTCGACGTGCTTGCTGAGCGTGGGTTCGTTGACGCTTCGACAAATGCAGTCGCTTCGAACGAGGGCACCAAACAGTTCCTGGTCGGCACGATTGCCACGGGTAACCGCTTTGTGACGGGCGCCGCCATGCGTAACGACGCTATCGAAGCGACGCATGCCGATTGTGTCGGCATGGAGGGCGCGGCGATTGCCCATGTCGCAACCAAAAATGGTGTCGATTGCCTGGTGTTGCGCGCTATCAGCGATAATTGTGACGAGGCGTACGATGCAATTTGCGACCGAGAGTTCGATCTGTTCGAGTACGCGCGTGTCGCAAGTAACATCACGCTCGATATCGTCCGCCGCATTGCCGCTGCGCAATAGCGCGCTCTTTTGTAAGAACCTACGACCAAGGAGTGTCCATGGCCGATTCCATTAACTACCAGCTTGCCAAGTTCGTCGCCAGCTACGGCAAGGTTTCGCAGATTCCCGAGTCCACCTGCCCCGAAGTGAGCTTTGTCGGCCGCTCCAATGTGGGCAAGTCGTCGATTATGAACAAGCTCTTTGGCCGCAAGAACCTGGTCAAGGTTTCGAGCACACCGGGCAAGACAAGCAACATCAATTTCTTCGAGGCCGACGACGTGCACTTCGTCGACCTGCCGGGCTATGGTTTCGCCCGTCGTTCTAAGGCCGAGCGCGACCGCTGGGCCGAGCTTATCGGCGACTTTTTCGACTCCGAGCGCAGCTTTAACTTGGTCGTCTCGCTGGTGGACATTCGTCACGACCCCAGCAAGCTCGATCATGACATGATCGACTACCTGCAGGGCAACGAGTTCAACTTTATCGTCTGCCTCACCAAAGCCGACAAGCTCAGCCGCACCCAGCAGGCCCGCCAGGCGGCAGCCATCAAAAAGCAGCTCAACGTCCCGGCCGAAAACGTAATCATCACAAGCTCCCAGACCGGCACCGGCATCGATGAACTCAAGCGCCGCATCGCCGAGGCCTGCCTCTAATCGGGCTGCAACCCCTCAAAAGCTCTCATCTATATCACCCCAGTGATAGTTATTGGTAAACTATCACTGGGGTGATATTTTTTAGGAGGTCGATATGGAGCTTTGGCACGGGTCGGAGGTTGTTGTCGAGCATCCATCGTTGGATAAATGCAGGCAATTCAATGACTATGGGCGCGGGTTTTATTGCACGCCACATGAGGAAATGGCAATGGAATGGGCATGCCGGACCGAGTCTGATGGCATTGCCAATCGATATGAGCTTGATTTAGATGGCCTTGCGATTTTGGATTTGGAATCAGGTGAGTTCTCGATTCTCAACTGGCTTGCAATTCTGGCGAATAAGAGAGAGTTCAATGTTTCAACGCCAGTAGCACGCGAGGGGCTTCGTTATCTGCTGGATAACTGCCTGATTGATATTTCTCCCTATGACGTTATTCGAGGCTATCGTGCAGACGATTCCTATTTCTCGTTTGCAAGACAGTTTGTCAACGGCATGATCTCGCTCAGGCAATTGCAGCGCATTATGTTTTTGGGGGATTTGGGCATTCAATATGCGCTCATGAGTGAGCGTGCGTTCTCGGCGATTAAGTTCCGCGATTGGAAGCAGGCCTCGGGAGCTGAGTTTTATCCCAAACGATTTGAGCGAGAACAGAACGCTCGACGAAAGTACCTGGATACGGTAAACGGATTTGACTCTGATGGTGTCGACATTAGGGATTTGATGGCAGGGAGGGTTGATTTAAATGATCCAAGAGTTAACGGATCGTGGGCCGAGTAGGACATACCCCGTCTACTACCTTGAGGATGCAATGAACAACCTCGGCGACTGCTTTGACTATGCCGTTAACGATTATGGGGCAGAAGGATCGGAAGTTGCTGAACTCTTTTGCCTGAGCGGCGTAGCCCGCGAGTTCGAACGCGGCAACGCATGGGTCGTATCGGGAAAATCGGGCGTTGAGCTGTTTGCGCTCATTGCCGAAAGGTTCGGCTATCAATCAAGGCCGATGCCAAATCGAACCTACCGATTCGAAAAGACACCGGAATATTGGACAGGCTGGATATTGGCATACCTTCAGTGGCGCCTAGGAGAGTCTTTCGAAGATTTGCTGCATGTCGTTCCATTCGATGTGCTACGCAGTCTGTACTACCCCTGGCACGAAGCCTCAGAGGAACGTGTGGCGCGTCTTATTTGCGATATGGCGAAGAAAACACCTCGTCAAACTAAACTGGCGCAAGCAAGAAAGAGGCTCAAGAAAACCCAACAAGACCTGGCATACGAATCGGGCGTATCACTCCGCTCAATCCAAATGTACGAGCAGCGCCAGAGAAACATCAATGAAGCTTCGGTTACAAGCGTAAGAGCCATAGCAAAAGCCCTCCACTGCAACATCGAAGACCTCCTAGAACCAGTCTTCGAATACAAAGAAACCAGCGCCGCCTAAA
>UQTN01000127.1 GCA_900543945.1 uncultured Collinsella sp.
CGCGGCGGCCTTCTCGGCTGCGGCCTTGCGCGCCTTGGCCTCGGCGGCGGCGCGGACCTTCATGGCCTTCTCGCGCGCGGCCTTCACCTCGGGCGTGATAACGCTCATGGGCTCGGCAGTCGAGACCTGGTAGAAAAAGCCGTTAAAATCGACCTGCATGTCGGTGATGGC
Source organism: uncultured Collinsella sp. (assembly GCA_900543945.1). Classification (GTDB taxonomy): domain Bacteria; phylum Actinomycetota; class Coriobacteriia; order Coriobacteriales; family Coriobacteriaceae; genus Collinsella. Next base: position 172 of record UQTN01000127.1, read on the forward strand.
AAGACCAAACAGGTCATGCGCCTCGTTCTCAAACGGAAACACCGCCGGATAATACGAGCTGATGGACGGAATCTCCTGGTACTGGTCGATACCCTCGACCACCAGATTCTCAATCGCATAGTTTCCGTCCCGCGCAATCTGCTCTTGCGCAGCGCGTACGTTGATAAACGTGTAGACCAGGCGATACGATCCGTCGTCCACACAGCGCTCGGCATGCATCTGCACAAAGCGTGCGCCGGCACCCTTGAGCGCCTGCACGTGCGCCAGGAGCTCATCGATCCCGACGGTTGTATAGATTGCCTTTTGCATTACTTGGCCTCCTTTGCAGCGTCGGGTGCACCGTCAGCCGTGCCTGCGTCGACACCGGCCCCGGCCTCAGCCGCAGCCACAAACCCGTCCTCGCCCAGCTCAACGCCACCGTCCCAGGTTGCGGCGCCGCCCACGGTAAGCGGGTCACCGCCGGCGCGCATCACGGCCTCCTTCTGATCCAGGATGCCGCACGCCTCCACAATGGCGTCGATCACGGTCTCGGGACGAATGGCGCACCCGGGCGCATACACGTCCACGGGAATCGCGCGGTCCACGCCGCCGATCACGTTATAGGCATCGCGGAATACGCCGCCCGAACACGCGCAAATGCCGCACGCCACCACGCACTTGGGCTCGAGCATCTGGTTGTAAATCTGGCGCACGACGGGCAGGTTCTGGGCGTTGACCGAACCCGTCACCAAAAAGATATCCGCATGCTTGGGGTTGCCGGTATTGACCACACCAAAGCGCTCCGCATCGAACAGTGGGGTAAGCGAGGCCAGCACCTCGATATCGCATCCGTTGCAGCTCGAGCCGTCGTAATGAATAACCCACGGCGAGCGCGACATTTTATGATCCATGAATGCCGCCTCCTAAATAAATACGTCGACGAGGATGGGCATAAGGTTGAGCAGGCCAAACACCAGCGCCACGCCCCATCCGAGCTTAAAGCAGCTGCGCCAGGTGCTACGGGCGAAGGTGTTATCGATCAGTACCTCGACAAAATACGTCGCGGCCATCACGACCAAGGCTACGACCCAGCTCACCGGGTTGTCCCAAACAAAGAACATGCCCACCCACATCAAAAACAGCACGGTCTCGCACCAGTGCATAAGGGTCATCTTGGCCAGCGTGCCGCCGCTCATCTCGGTGGCGACGCCCTGGACAATCTCCTGATGCGCGTGATGCGAGTACGAAAGGTCGAACGGCGACTTGCGTAGCTTGATGGTGAGCACCGCGAGCAGCGCAAGGAAAATGGGCGCGCTGTACACGATGATGGGGGCCGACCGCCCCGTCACGGCAATGGAATCAAAGCTGTCGGTGGCAAGATACAGGCCCACACTCATCAGCAGAACGGCGGGCTCGTAACTCATGACCTGCAGCAGCTCTCGGTCGGCACCGACCTGGGCAAACGGGCTTTGCGTCGAGGCGGACGCCAACACCACAAAGATCGCGGCGAGCGTCACCATAAAGGCGCACAACAGCGTGTTGGAACCCGACACAAAGATGCCGCCGCCCACCACGGTAAAGATGAGCGCGCACGCCATGTAGGTATCGTCCATGGTGTTTACGCTGGCGGGGGCCTTGCGCAGCAGCTTGGCAACATCGTAGAAGGGCTGCAGCAGGCGCGGGCCCACGCGGCCCTGCATGCGGGCCGAAAGTTTGCGGTCAACGCCGTCGATCAGGCCACCAACCAAAGGCGCCAGCAAGGCAAACGCCACGGTGCCAATAAATATGCCCACGACGCCCGAACCTTCAAAATACTTGCCGCGCAGCACCGAGGGCGCGCTCATGGCAAGCCGCTCGGGCCCAATCCACGCGCAACACAGCAGCGCAAACAAGATAATGCCGCAGCACACGACGCTGCCCGCGGGGCCAATACGCTTCTCGCCAAGGGCGTCCTCCGAGTACCAATTGCGCTTTTCGGCCTTCACCTCGCGTCCCATCGAGCCGCGGAAATGGCGATATTTGTCGGTTCCCACGCCCGAAAGATATACGTTTACGTGCGGTTTGTTGCTCACGCGGAATGAAGTCAGCAGCACCACGGCGATAAACGCCACGATAACCACCATCAGATACATGGAGTCCTTGCCAATAACGTACGGCACGCGGCCAAACACCATGGCCAGGTAAGGCGACACCAGACCGCTCGAGATAACCGGGAACGCCACGCAGCACAGAATCAGCAGCGCGGCGATGGTGTTGAGCGCCATCCATTCGGTCTTATGGACATTGACTTCAACGTTTTGAGCCGTGGGGTCGACGCCCGAAAGCTTGGCAAGCCACTTGCCCCAGAAGAAGAACGTCGCGGCCGAGCCAAAGGCAAGCACCATGATCATGAGCACGTTGCCGGTCTGTGCGAACGCCACCAGGGCGCCCCACTTGGACACGAGCATGCCAAACGGCGCCACAAACATGCCCATGATGCCCAGCATCATCAGGCGCGTCAGGTGCGGCATGCGGCTAAACATACCGTCCATGTCCTCAATATTGCGGCTGCCGATATGATGCTCGGCGGTGCCCACGCACAGGAATAGCAGCGACTTGGCCACGGTGTGGAACAGGATTAGGAAGATGGCGGCCCATACGGCCTCGGGCGCGCCGACACCCAAGCAGGCGCTGATAAGGCCCAAGTTGGAAATAGTGGAGTACGCAAGCACGCGCTTGGCGTTGCTCTGCGAGATGGCCATGAGGGCAGCGAGCAAAAACGTGATGGCACCCACACTCGTGACCATAAAGCCGGTCACGGGATAGATAGCATAGAGCGGGCTGAGCTTGACCATCAGGAACACGCCGGCTTTGACCATGGTGGACGAGTGCAGCAGGGCGCTCGTAGGAGTGGGGGCAACCATAGCACCGAGCAGCCAGGTATGGAACGGCATCTGCGCGGCCTTGGTGAGCGCGGCAAGCGACAGCAGGACGACTGGCATCACCAGTAGCGCAGATTGCGCGGTACCAGCGCCGGCAAGATCGATCATGCCCGAGATGGTCAGCGGCATGCCGTTAACGTGCAAGAACATAAGCCCCGCCAAAAACGCGATGCCGCCCAGCATGTTGAGGATGATCTGAGTGAAGGCGTTTTTGATGGCCTCGGGCGTGCGCGTGTAGCCAATCATAAGGAACGAGCACACGGTGGTGATTTCCCAACCGCAGAACAGCCACTCCAGGTTGTCGCTCGTCACGATGACGAACATGGCCGAGAGGAACAGGAACATGAGCGCCAGGAACTGCGGGCGTCGGTCGGGTGCGGTCTGCCCGCGCAGCGCGGCCTCGTGCTCGTCGTGGGCCTGGAAGTCCTTCATGTAGCCCAGGGCATACACGCAGATAAGGCTACCGACGATGCCGACGGCAAGGACCATGATCACACTCATGTAGTCTAGGTAGAGCGGCGTCGCCGTGACGGCTTCGGCCGCGGGCAGCGTCATGGCTGCAAAGACGAGCGAGCCCACCAGCTGGACTATGCCGAGCACCGTGGTGAGCGCGTTCCTATATTTGTACGCGTTGTACAGGATGACGGCACACAGGATGACATCGATGGCGGAGCTGATGATGGAGAGCACGTGCGAGGTGCCGGGAGCAACCTCAAAGCTCTGCGGGCCCGTGCCAAAAAACATGACGGCGACTACAACTGTCACCGCCATAATGATGCCAGAGCCTACAAGCCCTACCGCGTCACGGGCTCGGTCACCGCGCGCAAGCAGCATGCCCAGCGCCGGTACCAGCGGAAACAGGGTAAGGAAATACAGTAGCGTCATACCATCACTCCCCCATGCCAAAACGCTGCAACTGTTTAACGTTATAGCTCAATTAAGGAGTAGCAGCGGCGGGTTTTCGGTCAACTGGGGAGTTTTAGGCGTACGGGGTAAGGGCACGTCCGCTTTGGAGCAGAGGGCGACGTTTCCTTACCACAGCGACGGGCGCGCGGGCCACCGCGTGCGGCTTACTGGCCACTTTGGAGGATGTCCCAATAGGCTCGCGGCGGTCCGAAAAGTTGGCGCGGCAAGAAAAATGCGCCTCGTGGGCGCACCATCCCGTTTGCTATTCCATCTTTTTAACGCGCGGCTTGCGACCGCGCGGCTTATCGACCAGTGCGGACTCACCGCTCTCGCGGTACTGACGGCACCAAGCCTTGACCGAAGACTCGCTGGGAATCTTGTGCTTGATCATGGCCTCGCGAACCGTCAAGCCGTTTTCCAGACGGTCCTTAACCACAGCGAGCTTTACGTCGTACGAATAGGTGTGATGATGCGAACCGGCATTGAGAACGGCGTCGGCACCGCCCACGGCGTACGCGCGGGCCCACTGACGAGCCGTGGCCTGGGGAATGCCAAGCTCCGCGGCGAGGGCGCGATGACCGACCCCCTCTTGGAGGATCTCGACGGCGCGCTGCCTAACCTCGGGCGCATGCGTGCGAGTCCTAGTTGCTTCCGACATACCTGCCACTTCTTAGCCTTAACCGTTAATCTGCCTTCTTACGTGCATGTTAGATAGTAGCATTTTGCTGTTCGCGCGTAGCAGTTAATTGAAAATAGCAACGGCGTCATCTGGGCATTTGCTATTAATTTGCGACATTTCTTTACGTTTAATTTACGCAGCTAGTTAGCCCGCAGCTCATTGATGGTGTTTTACCAGCCAGATTGATATCTTTTTGTTTCGCTTGGTATGGTTTTCATAATTATTAACCCCTCAGCCTCTGAGCTAGCATGTCAGTCTTCCGCTTACTTTCCAGCTTTCTACTTAACTTTCCAGCTTTCTACCCAGCTTTCCAGCTTTCCACCTAACTTTCCAGCTTTCCACCTTAGGTGTTAAGTTAAGTGGAAAGTTGGAAAGATGATGGGAAGTCGGAAAAGCTAAAACGCCTTTCTCCAGCGACGGCTGGACAGTTAGTTCAGATACGTATTTTTCTATGCTGATAAAGCTGCGCTATGGTCCCCGGAGAGGGTTCTTTGGCGACTCATTGCACGCAAATCGAGCCCAGATGGCTACCGAACCCTAGTTTTGAGCCCCTTTCTTCCCCAAAACGAGCGCCGGATGCGCCTACTGCGGTCTGGAATTATACGTATCTGAACTAACTGTCCAGCGGAGTCCAAGACTGGGATCGCGCAGACTAGAAAGGGGGC
>UQTN01000128.1 GCA_900543945.1 uncultured Collinsella sp.
GGGATACGTCCGGCTTTGGCCAGGTTTTCGTAATTGCACAAGCTGAAGAGGATTTTGCTGTTCTGCTCAAGGCTATTGAAGTATGCGCAAGCGTCCTCGAATGAGACATCCGGATTGCTTGCAAGATACCGGTCGAACAGCAGTAAGATCAGGTCCATTTTGCCGCCGGCTCCGCGTGAATTGACCAAATGAATTTGACGGTTCGGCTCCTCGGCAAGAACCAAATCGCGTGCCGTGGCGGCGGCGTTATAGCTCCCCGATACGCCCTCCGAGATGGGCATACAAATCGTCTTGTCGGCAAGCCTAAAGAGTTCGGTCCACTCGCCTACGCTCGGACAGGCGCTCGAAGAAGCGCTCGACTCCGCCTGCACGGCGCAATTGAGTTCGTGAACGTCGAGCGTGAGGTCATCGACGAACTCGCGCTCCCCCACTCGAATTTTGAGGGGTGCAAATGCAAAGGTGGTATGGGGCGCGGTCGGTTGCCAATCGCGGAGGTTACAGCTCGAATCGGAGATAAGTGCCCAGCTCATAGAGGGTCCTTTCTATATGCTTCTCAATCATTATAGCTATATTGCTCACCGATGAAGCGTGCATCTAGTATTGAAAACTAGCACATTAGGATCATGTATGGAGCACGGTCATAAATAAATGAACCTCGCAGCTCAAAGGCCACGAGGTTCACCTTCGTTCGCTATACAGAGTGACTTAGTAGCGCACGAAAATGTAGTTGTTGTTCATACCGGCTGCGACGGAACTGATGATGACGCCCGTTTTGTAGTCGGAAGCATGGATCATCTGACCATTACCGATATAGATGCCGGTATGGTAGGAGTTAACCACAACATCGCCGGGTTGCGGATCGGACACACGGGTCCAACCCATGAAGTCGACCGTGGTGCCCAGACGGCAGTAGCGTCCCGTGAGGCAATAGCTTACAAAACCGGAGCAGTCAAAGCTGTTCGGCCCAATGCCACCCCAAGAGTAAGCGTATCCGAGCTTGCTATAGGCACGCGAAACAACGGAACCGCCGTCAACGGACTGGCTCGGTGCGGAAGGCGTCGGAGCCGGAGCCGGAGCCGGAGCGGGCGTCGGGGGCTGCGGAGTGGGAGCGGGCGCGGGCGTGTTTCCGCCGCCGTCGTTGGTCGTACCGCCACCCTTGTTGGTGTTCTCGCTCGTACCGGCGGTGTCGTTGCTCACCGTGGCCTTTTCGGCGGTGCTAGCATTTATGCCAGCCTGCAGCGCGGCGTTGGCCTGGGCCTCGGCAGCAAGCTCGGCCTGCAACTGTGAATCCAGGGAGTTCACGACACTCTGGGCTTCAGCCTGCTGGGCGTTAAGCTCATCGACCTTCTTTTGCGTGGTGGCGACGTTCTTCTCCTGCTCGGCCTGCTTATCGGTGAGCTGCTGCTTAAGCTCCTTGACCTCTTGAATGGTCTGAGCCTGCTTATCGGAAACTTTGCCGTAGTAGAACAGACGGTTGAGCATATCGCTCAGGTCATCGACGCCGGTCAGAACCTGAAGCAGGCTCAGACCGCCGGTTTTGTACTCGCCGGCGACATAGGTCGAGAGCTTGGCCTGACCGTCAGCGATCTCCTGCTGCTTTTGCGTGATCTCGCCAGCAGTCTGATCGAGCGCCTGCGTCTGCGTGGCGAGATCATCGTAAATCTGCTGGGTTTGGGTACCGATCTGCTCGAGCTTCGTACGAGCAGCGGCAAGGTCGGATGCGGTATCGGCGTAGGCAGGAGCCGCGAGGCCCAAGCCCAAAACACAAGCGAGGGTTGCCGTAGCAGCGCAGCGTGCCATGTTTTTGTGCGTGTTTGCTGTGCGCATGTAGCTTCCTTTCCAGTAACTAAGGGTAACGGCTAGTCCACCGTCACCAGGCTAAAGAGCTCAACATCGTCGTCAGTCGGCGTGAGCTTCTCGCGCGGGTTGAGAAACGCAAGCTCAAGGATACACCCGTAGCCCACAAGCTTTGCGCCCATATCTCGCACAAGTTTACCTGTTGCCTCGACGGTTCCGCCCGTCGCGACCAAGTCGTCCAGAATCAACACGGTATCTTTAGAGGTAATGGCATCGGCATGGATCTCGATAGAGTCGGTGCCGTATTCGAGCTCATAGCTCTGGCTCACCGTCTTGCGGGGTAGCTTGCCCGGTTTACGTGCGGGAACAAAGCCGGCACCAAGGGCCACAGCCACCGGTACGCCAACCATAAAGCCACGGGCCTCGGGACCCACGACCTTGGTGATCCCCATGCCGGCAAAGTGCTCGGCGAGGGCATCGGTCATGGCTTTGAGCGCCTCGGGATTGCCAAAGAGCGGCGTAATGTCTTTGAAGATGACTCCGGGCTCGGGATAGTCGGGGATGTCGACGATTTGAGATTCGAAGTCGTACATTGCATGACCTTTCAATGGGTTGCCGGATAAGCGGTAGCTGTTATTTGCCCGCGGTGACAGTGTCGGATTGCGAAGGGGCGACAACCTTGAGCGGCTTTACGAGAGAATCCTCGTGTGAAGCCGGCGCGGCAGTTTCTTCGTTTTTGGCCTTGGTGGACTCGGAGCGAGCGATTTCTTCATCGAGTGCATCGATGTCGGCATCCTCGACCACGGCGTTGAGCGACTCAAAAACGCGGTTCTTGAGCAGTGCCGTATGCACACCCTCGGTGAGGTCGTGAAGCTTCTTAAACGCACGCTCGAGCTTGGCGTCGCGCTCGTCATCGGAGGTATCCATTCCGAGCATGCTCACGAGCACCTGCTCAAACATCGAGGACTCGCGGTTGGCGGAAGACACGTACTGACGCAGGTTGCGCGGCTCGATATGGAAGCGTGACAGCTCGGAGCAGTAGCGGATGATCGGAAAATCGCGACCATCGACGAGCTCACGGTTCTGCGGACTCTTGATGATGCGAATGAGGTCGTTCTCGGCGAGCGAGCGGATAAACGAGATCTCGACGCCCAACATATCGGGAATGGTCTCGATGGGATGCAGCTTTTGTTTAGTCTCCTTGGGCTCCGTCTTGAGCGGAACATCGGACAGCAAGCCCACCTCGTAGGCGAGCGTTGACAGGTCCGTGGCGTTTTCCAAGCGCTGCTTAATCACGTTGAGCGGCATGTAGCGAGTCTTCTGCAGGTGCAGAATGACCTCCAGGCGATCAACGTCCTCCTTGGAGTACTGACGGTATCCCTTAGGCGTACGATGAGGGGTAATGAGCCCCTCATCTTCTAGAAATCTAATTTTTGAGTTCGAAAGATCGGGGTATGCGCCTCGAAGTAGGTTGACGACTTGGCCGATACTCAGATAGTTGCGTTCGGCCATGCCCTACTCACCGGTTTCGATGCGCTCCGGCGTGCTCTCGTGGTAGATGAGCGTAAACGTACCGATCTGAACGGAAGAACCGTCGTGCAGCGGGGCCGCGTTGACAATGGCACCGTCGACCCAGGTGCCATTGAGCGAGCCCAGGTCCTCGATGCGGGCGCCGAGGCCCTCGCGAATAATGCGCGCGTGGCTGCGCGAAACGGTCATGTCATTGAGGAAGATGCCGTTCGCAGGATCGCGGCCGATGGTGGTCACGTCGTCCTCGAGTTCAAAGGCGGCACCAGTCTGCGGACCCTTGACGATGGACAGAACGGGGGCGGTGATGCGCACGTTGGCCATGAGGTCGGGAACGGTGACGTCGCTTGAAGGCACGCGGAATACGCAGGTAGCGTCAGCAGTCTTATCATTCTGAGGCATATTGTTAACCATGTTGTCCATGACAACCCCTAACTTATCGCGGACGTGCCGCAAATAATGAACCGTACGTAATCATACCCCAACGAATCAGTCTTCGATTTCGGGGTTCAGAAAGTCGATGTCCTCGTCCTCGGGATGCGCGAGAGCCTGTTTAATGGCCACTCCGCCCTTAATGGAATAGATGACAGCCGTGAGCATGGAGAAGATCACGCCGCCGTACACAAAGAAGATGCCGAGGGGCACCGAGCTTCCGTTGAGGCCCGGGAAGGCCGTAAGGGTTGAAGGTAAAAGATGCAGGCCGTCAATAACGGGGAACCCGAGCAGCATGAGCGAGAAGCCGGTCATGAGCAGTGCAGTGGCAATCTTTCCGGGAAAGACGACATCGATGGGGCGACGGTGATAATGACGCACGATAAGCGTGCCGATGCCCAGATAGATGTCGCGGCCAATAATGAGCACGCAGACCCAGATTGGCAGCTCTCCGCGAACCACCAGCCCAAGTACGCCGGTGAACAGCAGCGCACGGTCGCAGATGGGATCCATGACCTTGCCGAGCCACGAGACCGTCTTGGTCATGCGGGCGATCTGACCGTCCATCCAGTCGGTGGAGGCGGCAACGGCGTAGATAACGATGGCGATGACGCGGTTGTTATCCGTCACAAACAGGTACAGAAATACCAGGGTGAGGATCAGGCGCGTAAAGGTGATGAAATTGGAGATCGTAAAGATCTTATTCGACGGGTAATCGGAAGTGCCGATAAGCTCCTTTTTGATCTTCTTTTTGATGCCCACAGGACTCCCCCGCTGGTTAACGATAAAACTTTCGATACTATACCCGTTCCGGCGATGTCTATCCAGCGTAAGCATAGAGAGTCCAGACATATGGAGGATGCTACTGGGTTGTGCGGCATTCTGCATTTGTGTACATCAGCCTCCAAATATGACATTTTTCGGCATCTTTGATGGCTGATGTACACGTTTTGATTCGGTGATTACATCGATCGGGAAAGTTGTTGCCTTAAGCAAATTAATCATGATGTGCGGGTCGAGAAGGGTTGGCGCCAAAAGAGCCCAACGGCCGTTACGGCTTCGTTAGAAACACGCCCCACCATGGATGGTGAACCCGAAAGGTAAGGCGCGCGGGCACGGTGGCTCGGCCCGCGCGCCCGGAAGAGAAAGGATAAACCCATGGGTTACATGCTCGAGACGCGCGGGCTCACCAAGCGCTTCGGCCGCGGCGACCAGGCGCAGGACGCCGTGGCCGACGTGAGCCTTCATATCCGCGAGGGCGAGGTGTACGGGCTGCTCGGTCCCAACGGCGCCGGCAAGTCGACAACGCTCAAGATGATCTGCGGGATGCTGCGGCCGACGGCCGGGGAGATCCTCTTTGCCGGGCACGCCTGGCGCCGCGAGGACCTCTACGCAATCGGCAGCCTCATCGAGGAGGCGCCGCTCTACCCCAACCTCACCGCGCGCGAGAACCTGCGCGTGCGCACCACGCTGCTGGGCCTTCCCGAGAGCCGCATAGATGAGGTGCTCG
>UQTN01000129.1 GCA_900543945.1 uncultured Collinsella sp.
GGTTGCTTCGCAAAGTCGTTCAGATGAAAACACCAGACCGCCGCGGGGCACCCTCGACCTACCGGGGATTGCCATGACGTACGTTGGCTGATTTGGTTTGGAATGAGATGTTGACGGTGGCTGATGGGCACAATTGCCCCGGATGCATTTCATGATGCACCTAAATGTCTGCCTTTATCCTTATAGATTGTCCAGGTAGTCGTCGGCATCATAGGTAAGGCTGTAGGCTTTATTCAGGATGCGCACGAGCTCCTGGGCATCGTGCTCGCCGAGCGCTGAGAGTTGTTTCGAGAGCGATGCCACACTCTCGGCATTTTTTTTCGCCGCGAAATCACGGCCTTCCTCGGTAATGCTCACCAGCACACGCCGACGATCGTTTGGATCGGTCCTGCGCTGAACGTAACCCTTGCTCTCGAGTGAATCCAAGATATGCGACATGCGCGCACGGGAGAATTTCAGCTTCTTGGCAATCTCGGAGGGAATGACATCACCGTCAATACCCGATAGATACTGTAAAACCGGTGCCTCGCCCACACTGGCGCCGCCGGCAGCACTCAAGGATCCCTTGGCAAGGGAACGTGAGTACACAATCAGTTTTCGAGCGACGTCATCGTAATCCACTGGGGATATTGTCCTTTGCAACTCTAGAAGGGCCATAAAACCGTCATTTGCCGTACATTAGTTAACATTCGCAACAATTATTTATGATACCCCAACGCGGAAGTCTATTGCTCGTCCTTCTTGCGTCGCATAAGCTCCTCAACGTCGACACCAGCGGCCTCGAGCATGCGCTCGACATTCTTTTTGGCGTTGGTCGTGCCAACCTTAAGCACGATCGAAAGCGGAGTGCCCACCACCAGGCACACGATGCCCACGGGGACACCCCAGCCGGGGCCTCCCTGCATACCCCACATCCCCATCAAAAAGCCAATCGCCACGAGCGAATAGCCCAGGCGCAGCCAAACGTTGAGCCGCTGAATAGCATCGGTCTGCATCTTTGCCTCGCGGATCAAGTCGTCGCGCGAAAGGTCGTGTCCGTGTTTCTCGTGCATATGGTCCTCCTCGTGCAAAGTGTGCATCATGCGCAAGTCCATCGTTTATCGAATACGTCATCTTTCAAGAGCAATATAGCGGGTGTCGTGTAGGCGATGGAGGTCGCTGGCCATATTGCCCTTGAAGGGCGGCGTAAAATCAGAAGGCCGTGCGGTTGAGGCCGCACGGCCTTGCAGGGGGTCAAAGGATGATGACTAGTAGCTCAGCGCCGGATCGAAGAAGCCAATGAGAACGCCCACAAATGCGATCACAACGAGGATCAGCATCATGACGATGGGGTTGACCTTCTTCTTGGTCATCATGTACCAGCAGAAGATGATGAAGATCATGGGCAGCAGGTGCGGATAGATTCCGTCGAGCGTGTCCTGGAACTTGCCGCCACCGGGCAGCACCAGGTTGGGGCTGCAGGTGATGGAGACCCAGGTAGCACCGACTGCACCGATGACCATGGTACCGACCATCACGATGGAATCGCGAAGAGCCTTTGCCTTGGGGCCGACCAGTGCCTCGACCGCCTTGCCGCCGAGCTCATAGCCCTGGTTGTAGGCAAAGCGCATGCCAAGGAACATGAGCAGGTTCCACACGACAATATAGAAGATAGCGCCGAGCGGGGAGCCGCCGGTAGAAAGACCGAGGGCGATACCGAGCAGGATCGGGATCAGGGTGCCGACGATCAGCGAGTCGCCAAGGCCGGCGAGCGGGCCCATGAGACCGGCGCGGATGCCGTTGATGGCGTCGTCATCGATGGCCTCGCCGTTTGCGCGAGCTTCCTCGAGGCCGGCGGTGACGCCGACAATCATGGTGCCGATCTGCGGCTCGGTGTTGAAGAACGCGGAGTAGGTCTGGAGGGCCTGCTTCTGCTCCTCGGGCGTGTCGTAGAGCTCCTCGACGATCGGAAGCATGGCGCACAGGTAACCGAAGGTCTGCATGTGCTCTTGCGAGAAGCAAGTCAGGTTGCCATAGGACCAGTTGCGGAACGACTTGGCAAGCGTTTTCTTAGAGAGTTTCTTCTTCTCTGCCATTAGATGTCCTCCTCTTCCTCATCATCGGAGCCCGAGGCGATAGCCGCCTTGGGAGCGTTTGCGAGGTCGATCTTGAGCGAAGCGATCTCATAGTTGATCAGGGCGAAGAAGCAGCCGATGCCGGCAGCGGCAATCAGGTTGCATCCCATGACAGCGGACAGGGTGAAGCCGAAGAAGAACGTGAGAAAGTCCGTCGGCTTGGAGATGACCTGCTTGAGCAGGATGGCGATACCGACGGTAGGCAGCAGCGAGCCGACGGTAAACAGTGTCTTCATCGCAATGCCGTCCATGGGCATGTAGGTCTTCATGAGGTCGACCATGGCGGTGCCGCCCATGGTGATGATGAACGTCGGGAGGAACGAGCAGACGATGTGACCGATCCAAGGCAGAACGTTGTTGACCAGGTAGAGCTTGTGGAGATCGCCCTTCTCGAGCCACTTCCAGCCCATGCCCTGCCACACCAGGTTGATGGTGGCGGTGCCATAGAAGAGCACAGTGCCGAGCGTGCCGACGGCGGCACCGAGGGATGCGGCCATGCCGGCAGCCTCAGCGGAGGCGGGATCGATGCCCGAGTTCTTGATGGCGAGGATCGCCAGCGGGATACCGATATAGGACACGGCGCGGACGTCGGCGGAGACGGTTCCGCCGGGGGTCACGAGAGCGATGTAGACAACCTGGATGGCAGCGCCGACGAGGATGCCCGTCTGCATATCGCCCATGATGATGCCGACGATGAGGCCGGCGACCAGAGGACGACCCAGAGTGTAGTTGCCGATCGTCGTGCCACCCATGCCAGGCAGTGATGCCAGGCAGGCGAACAGGCCGAACAGCGCGGCTTGGAATGCATTGATTGCCATGCTTTCCCCTTTCTTTATTCCTCAGCCCCTTTCACCAAGGGCTGTAGATACCAAAATGCGGCTGGCGCCTAACTAGAAGCCAAACTGACCGCGGAACTTGGGCCACTCACCGATGGACTTCTCCTTGATAAGGGCGAACTCGACCGTGTAGCCGGCGTTGGTGAGATCCTCGAGCGCCTGGGCCTCTTCCTGCGTGATCGACTGGTTGTTGCCGAGCTTGGTGGTGCCGGGACGATCGTTGCAGGGACCGACGATGATGCGGTCCATGCCGGGCTTAAAGCCAAAATCGACGAGAAGTTCCTTCATGTCGAGCGGGTTCTTGGTGATCAGGAAGTACTTGGTGTCGGACTTGAGAACCTTCTCGGAGACCTCCTTGAAGTGCTCCTTGGTCCACACGAACGTCTTCTTGCCCGAGGCACTCTTGTAGGCCTCCTTGAGCACGGGGTTGGACGCTGCAGCGTCGTTGACGGCGATAAGACCGTCGCAGGGATACTCGAGGGCCCAACGGGTAACGGTCTGTCCATGGATCATACGGTCGTCAATACGGATGAACGAAATCATGCGTTCTCCCCTTTCCTTCATGAGGCCCGCGGTCGCGGCCCCTTCTTCCTAACGTTTGCAGCTAGATGAAACCTTGGTGCGGCCTAGATGTCGTCGTCCTCGTCGTCGGCGTCATCGGTCGGGACCACAAGCTCGGACATACCGTTCTTGCCCTCCTGCAGCATCATCTGCTTGAGAGAATCCAGGTCCATGGTGGCAAGCCCCATCATGGCGGTCATAGCCATGGGCAGATTCATACCGCCGAAGGCAATGGTGTGGGCGAGCAAGCCCTTCTCGGCCATCGTGTTCATAGCATTGGTGAGCGGCGATCCGCCCAGGATGTCACCGAGCAGGACAACCTCGTCATCGGCGGTAACGGGAGCGACCATCGCCTTGACGTTCTCGACATATTCGTCAGCGCCCATGCCGTCCACGAGACTCGTCGACAAGATGTTCGGGGCGTCATTGCCGAGCATCTTGAGGACACTGTGCAGTCCGGGAGCGAGCGTTCCGTGACTGACCATTACCAGATACCGCATGCGGTCTCCTCTCGACCTGCCGTGTGTCGCACGGCTTTGCTTTTTGCCGAGATTATTGTTGCACCGGGGCATGTTCGGTACAAGAAAATAGTTGCGAACGGCAACTATTCATCGGTTAACGGTAGCAACTATTTTTGTGCCTAAATTATTTTTTCTTCCAATTATTTTTAAAATAGCAGGTAGATTGCCTGGTAAATGTTTTATGTTCCTTATGTACCATACATACCGACAAGAATCGGGCCTGACATCACCGGTTTGTCCCGCAGTGTCAGACCATGTCACGTATGCTCACGACATGGAGGTACCCCATGGACATGATCTCGTTTCTCGCCTCCGAACCCTTCGATCGCAGCGGTGATACGCCGCTCTATGTCCAACTTAAACATCGAATCGCCCTGCTTATCGCCAGCCAGGCGTTCGACACCAAGACGCCGCTGCCACGCGAGCTCGAAATCTGTGAGCGGCTGGAGTTATCGCGCGCGACCGTGCGCCGTTGCTTCCAAGATCTCGTCATCGAGGGGCGCGTGGTGCGCAAACGCGGGCAGGGCACGTTCATCAAGCCCCAAACCTCAGCGCCCGGCATCGACCTGGCCCTGAATTTCAGCGCGCGGATGCGCGAAGCGGGACGGGTTCCGAGCTCACAGATTCTCGCCTTTTCAAGCATACCGGCCGTCCGCGGCATCGCCTCCGGGCTCAAAGTGCCCGAAGGGACACCCGTCTG
The DNA here is from genome assembly GCA_900543945.1 of uncultured Collinsella sp. Taxonomy (GTDB): domain Bacteria; phylum Actinomycetota; class Coriobacteriia; order Coriobacteriales; family Coriobacteriaceae; genus Collinsella. The sequence continues at coordinate 4,733 of UQTN01000129.1, forward strand.
GGAGATTCGCCGCCTGCGTCTCGCCAACGACAAACCCATGGAGCTCAACTACGTCTATATCCCCGTGTCACTTTGCCCCGAGCTCACACGCAAAGACGTGGATGGCTCGCTCTACGCCTACATCGCGGAAAAGACCGGCATCCTGCCCGCAAGCGTCGATGCCGTCTACGAGACGGTCAACCTCGACAAGCATGAGGCGCGCCTTTTGGGACAGAACACCGGTAAGGCGGCGATGCGCATCGTGCGTTCGACTTACGACAAGACGGGAACCCCGTTCGAGGTAGGCGTGCTCATCAGCTGCGACGGTCAGGCAAAGTTGCACGTGCACATCGCCGCCGACAAAACAACCTTCACCGCCACAGCCCAATAAATCCAAAACGCGGGCGCCGTCGTTCAAACGAACGACGGCGCCCACACTCGCTTTTTATTCAGCCCTAGTCATCGCGCAAAGCCCCTTCCGCAGCACACGGTGCGGCCAAGTCACCGCAGGCCGGGGCGGGAGGTGGAGCTTTCTCTCGGAAAACTTC
>UQTN01000130.1 GCA_900543945.1 uncultured Collinsella sp.
CGGCGCGATCGGCCGCATCCTCGCCACTCACAATGTAGACCGTCGGGCGCGGACGGCGCGCAAACTGGGCGGCCGCCATAAGCGTGCGGCCCGACTGCGACACGGCCAGCGTCACGTCCTCGCCGGCATCGAGTCCGGCCTCGACGGTCTGCAGCGCCTCGGCAGTGTAGAGCTGCGCGGCTATACGGTGAATGAGCATGCTGTTCCTCCGGCATCGCAACGCCAAAAGCCCGCCGGGGCAAGCTCGGCGGGTCGTACGTCAAATACATTGTCTGTCATGGTAGCGCATGGAGAGGACTCCGGCTCAAGGGCAAACCCAGCCCCGCAAAAAACGCCAGACGAAGATGCGTTCCGCCCTACCCCGCTACGCGCACGCTGGGGCACAAATCTGCCAGCGGGCACTCGTCGCACTTAGGTTTGCGAGCGTCGCAGATCTCGCGGCCAAAGGTGATCCACTGGTGGTTGACCGACTCCCAATACTCGTGCGGCAAAATCTTGAGCAGATCTTGCTCGGTCTTGAGCGGCTCTTTGGCATGCGTCTTGGGGCTCAGCATCAGGCGGTGCGCGATGCGGTTGACGTGCGTATCGACCGCGATGCCCTCGACAATGCCAAACCCCACGTTGAGCACGATGTTCGCCGTTTTGCGCCCCACACCCGGTAGCTTGACGAGCTCCTTCATGTCGGCCGGCACCTCGCCGCCGTAATCGGCAACGATCATCTGCGCGGCCTCCACGGCGTGCTTGGCCTTGCTCTTATAAAAGCCGAGTGACTTAATGGTGTCGGCCACATCGGCCACGCTCGCCCCCGCCATGGCCTCGGGCGTGGGCCACTGGGCAAACAGCCGCGGCGTCACCTTGTTGACCTGTGCATCGGTCGTCTGCGCCGAGAGCAGCACCGCGATGAGCAGCCTAAAGGGATTCTCGTGGTCCAAAAAGCACTCAACCGGGCCATAGCGACGGTTGAGGCGCTCGCACACCTCAACGGCGCGCTCGCGTTTGGCGGCATTGGTCTCGCGTGGCATAACGACTCCTCGGCTCGGCAGAAACATAACTTCACGGAAACGATTGTCCCACGTACGGGGGCCTTAAGCCTCCAAAAATGCGCCGGTCTGGCGGCCCCACAGGCTCGCATACTCGCCGCCTGCCTCGACAAGCTGCGCATGCGTACCGTCCTCGACAATCTCGCCATCGGCCAGCACCACGATGCGGTCGAGCGAGGCCACGGTGGACAGGCGATGCGCCACCACAATGGAGGTGCGGCCGCGCATCAGGTTTTCGAGCGCCTCCTGAACCAGCGCCTCGGACTCGCTGTCGAGGGCAGACGTCGCCTCGTCGAGCACCAGAATCGGCGCGTCGGTCAGGATGGCACGGGCAATGGCCACGCGCTGGCGCTGTCCGCCCGAAAGCTTGACGCCGCGCTCGCCCACCATGGTGTCGAAGCCACGGGGCAGGCGGTCGATGAACTCCAGGGCATTGGCCAGGCGTGCGGCCTCGCGGATCTGCTCGTCGGTGGCATCGGGGCGGCCGTAGGCGATATTCTCGCGAATGGAGCGGTGGAACAGCAGCGCCTCCTGCGGCACGTAGGCAACCTGGCGGCGCAGGCTCTGCTGCGTGCAGCGCGAGACGTCCTGACCGTCCACGAGCACGCGGCCGCCCTGCACGTCGTCCAGGCGCAGCAACAGCTTGGTGAGCGTCGTCTTGCCCGAGCCCGATTTGCCCACCAGGCCCACGCGCTGGCCCGCCGCCACATGGAGCGTCAGGTCGTCGAACACGCTCTCGCCCGCCGCGGCATCACGGTATGCAAAGCTCAGGTGCTCAAAATCAATCGCGCCCTCGCGCACCTTGAGCTCGGGGGCGTTCTCGTCGTCTGCCACCAGACGCGGCTCGTCCAGCACGCGCGTCATCTCGGCCGCATCGCCCAGCGCGCGGTTGATGCGCTGCATCATGGAGCTCACGTAGTTCAGACGCATGGTGAGGTTATACGTGTAGGTAAAGATCATGACGAGCGAGCCGGCCGAGATGCCAAACCACGCGTTGCCGCCCGCCACGAACACACTCACCACGGCCATGGTGATGACGATAAGGCCCGAGGTCGTAAAGTTGCGCTGCATCATGGCGTGCATCGAAACCGTCTCGGCATCGCGCGCGGCACGATCGGCGGTGTCGAACAGATCGCGTTCAAAGTCCTCTCGCCCGCAGGTCTTGACGGCCAAGATGTTCGTGACCGCGTCGGACAGCACACCCGAGAGCTTATTCTGCGCGGCGGACGTCGCGGCCGAAAGTGGCATGATGCGCTTGTACATAAGCCAGACAAACGCAATGTAGACGACCATGATGCCCACCAGGATCACGGTAAATGTGGGCACCACCGGAGCGAGTGCGGCCACGGTGCAGATGACCGAGGTGATGGTGGGGATGAGCGAATACACCGTCACGTCGACCAAGCCCGTATAGCCGCTCATAAAACGGCTCGTCTGGCTGACGAGCGACCCGCCAAAGCGGCTGGTGTGAAATGTCATGGATTGATTGGAAAGCGTGTCAAAGCACAGGCGTGCCAGGTGATAGTTGCCCGCGATCTCGAGCTTGTAGACGGTGTAGTCCTGCAGCTTGGAGAGGATCTGGCCTACCAGATTAACGAGCACGAGCGCCAGAATGTAAGGACCAAAGACCTCAAACACCTGGTCGGCTGCCACGGGGCCGGCCTGGACGCGGTCGACGATGAGGGCCATCACATAGGTGTTGGCAAACGTGAGCAAAAAGATGTAGCCCGCCGACGAGAACACCGAGAGAAAGACGATCAGCGGCTGCGTGCGCGTAACGTCCCAAAAACGCTGCAGCGTGCGGCGCACGGTTGAGCGTTTGAGCGGGCTGGTGCTTCTCTGAGACATGGGCTTCCTTTCGCGTCTGATAGGGCGAAAGGCCATTGTTGCACATTAAAGTGCGCTTTAGGCAAGTGCAATGCGAAAAGCGCCCGCGCCCCGCGTTTACGCCGGCGCGCCGCCGTCCGTTGCGGCTAGTCCTCGTCTTCCTGGCCCGCAAGTAACCCTGCGGACTCCAAGCCCAAAATCTCATCGGCCTCCCGCGCGTCTTCCAGCGCGTCGATATCCTTAAGCTTGCGCTCCATAACATTGGTGCGCGTGGTGATGATGCCCTCGACCGTTTTGCCCGCGGTCTCGATCTGCTGTTGGGCGCGACGCAGTGCTGCCTGGTAACGTGGCAGCTCGGCCTTGACGGCGGAAAGTACGCGCAGCACGTCATCGGTGCGTTTTTGCAACTTAAACGTCTGGTAGCTCATCTGCAGGCTGTTGAGGATGGCGGCCATGGTGCTGGGGCCGGCAACGTTGACGTGATAGTCGCGGCCCAGGGTCTCGATAAGCCCGGGACGGCTGACGACCTCGGCATACAGGCCCTCAAACGGCACGAACAGAATGCCAAAGTTGGTCGTCGCGGGCACGCTCAGGTACTTTTCGCAGATGTCCTTTGCCTCACGCTTGACCATAGCGTCAAGCGTCTTGCGCGCGGCGGCGACGGCATCCGCGTCGCCCGACTCCTGGGCATCGAGCAGATGCTCGTACGCGTCGCCCGGGAATTTGGAGTCAATCGGCAGCAGTACGGGGTCGCCCTCGTCTACCGGCAGCTTGACGGCAAACTCAACACGCTCCGAGGCGCCGGGCTTGGTGGCAACGTTTTCCAGATACTGATCGGGTGTGAGGATATCCGCCAGGATCGCGCCCAGCTGCACCTCGCCCAAAATGCCGCGCGCCTTGACGTTACCCAGCACGCGCTTAAGGTCGCCCACGCCAGTGGCGATAGATTGCATGTCGCCCAGGCCCTTGTACACGGCCTCGAGCTGGTCGCTCACCTGCTTAAACGATGCAGACAGACGGTCGTTGAGCGTGCGAGAGAGCTTCTCGTCCACCGTCGCGCGCATCTGATCGAGCTGCACGTTGTTGTCTTTGCGGATGGCGCCCAGCTGAGCATCGACCGTCTCGCGCACCTTGTCCAGGCGATGCTCGATGCCCTCGCGATTGGCGCCGAGCTGTTGGGCCGTCTCACGGCGCAGGTCATCCATCCGGTCACCAGCTTGCGAGAACTCGCGTGCGATGGCCAGGTAACGTTGCTGCTCCACGGCCGCATCGGTCGTCTGCTGCTGCGCGATGGCATTGGCCGTGCGGCGTGTTTCGGCCAGCGCGACGTTCAGGGCATCGAGCGCGTTGTTGGCCTGCTCGAGTGCTGCCAGCGTTTCCGCGCTACTGTCGCCACGCTCCCGCAACTCGGCACGAAGGCCCTTGAGCTGCAGGGCACAGGCCGCAGCGACCCCCACCGCCACCAAAGCAATCACAATAAGTGCAATATCAATTGCAGACATAAACTCCGCCCAACAAACCCAATCGAGCACCAATCAAAACCGCGATCAATCTTACCCTGTCAAACGCAGCTCATGTCCAATCGAGCGCAGACAAGTTACCTTTGCGCTATGGGTGCTGGTCCGCTAGCTCTCCCAGCTGGCGCGGATGGTTGCTGCGACATCCCCCAAGCGCTGACCGAGAGCTGCCAAGTGCTGAAGTACCTCATTGGGCGAGGCGCCGTTGAGGATGCACGTGAGGGCATATGAGGCCAAGAAGATTGTCGCGAGCCCCAGCGGAATCAGCACGATCATCGCCAGCGTACGCAGGCGCTGGGCCCAGCGACGGCGACGCGCACGATGCTTGTCGAACGCGAGCTCCTGCGCATATGAATCTTGCTGTACGGAATAGGCCTCTGGCGCCGATTCACACCCGGGCACAGCTGCAGGTACAGCAGCGGGCACGACGTTTTGCACGGGCGCCTGGTTGGCAACCCCTTGCATTTGCATCTCCATGAGTCGTTGCTGCTGACGCAGCATGCGCTCAGCTTGTTGCTGCGGAGTCTCAAGAAACAAATCCATGCTGGCCTCCAAAATCGGAGCATTCGACGCTTACGCCCAGCATCCCGCACCGCCATGACCGCGACAACGCAATCCGTAGCAATAGCCGCAAAGTTTCTTGTTGACAAAAGCTGTCGAAAACCTCAACAACTCCCCTACCAGCACTTTCTCTGAGCTTTTTTCGCCAACAATCTTTTGGCCTTCCACCCTTACGCCAACTGACCAAAATCTAACCAAAAGCTTGACAAAAATTGTGGGGACAGGGACCCCACACAAAAACGTGCCGCCCCAA
>UQTN01000131.1 GCA_900543945.1 uncultured Collinsella sp.
CCCTTCCTCGGAGAAGTTCGCGAAGCCCACTTCTCCGAGGAAGGGCACCAGCCCGGAGGCGGCCCCAGCGCGAGACCGTCCCGGATGCCTACCTACTCGTTGTCGCCTGCGGTCATCTGCGTTGCGGAGAGCGTGCCGTCGGCTGCCGTTGCGGCAGCGGCGTCGGGCCAGACCCAGTCGGTAAAGGCCGGGTGATCGAAGCCCTCGTCGCACGCGAACTCAAAGGCCTCGGTGCGGAAGGCCTCCCACTCGTCAATCTGCTCGGCAAACTTGTCGGCGTCGACCATGCGCAGCACGTCGGCGGCCAGAGCCCAGCGGTCCATGTTGTTCAGACGCAGCATGTCGAACGGCGTGGTCGTGGAGCCCTTCTCCTCGTAGCCGTGGACGCGGAAGGCGTCGTGGCCGGGGCGGTTCCAGATCAGGCGGCGAATCGTGCCGGCATAGGCATGGAATGCGAAGAGCACGGGCTTCTCACCGCAGCCGAACAGCTCAGCCCAGTGCTCATCGCTGATGGCCTGGTCGTTCTCGCAGACGTTCTGAATCTTGAGCAGATCGACCACGTTAACGAACCACACCTTAATGCCTAGCTCGCGCAGCATATCGGTTGCGGCCAGAGCCTCGAGCGTCGGCACGTCACCGCAGGTCGCAACCACGACGTCGGCCTCGGCGAGTGAACCAGCGGTCGATGCCCACTTCCAAGTCGCGACGCCCTCGGCGAGCTCGGCGCAGGCCTCGTCGACCGTCTGGAAGGTCGGGGCGGGCTGCTTGCCGCAGAAGATGGCGTTGACGCAGTCGGTGGACTGGTAGACGCGCTCGGCCACAGCGAGGGCCATGTTGGCGTCGGCCGGATAGTAAGCATTCACGATATGCGTATCGTTGGCCTTGTTGAGCAGCAGGTCGATAAAGCCGGGGTCCTGGTGCGAGAAGCCGTTGTGGTCCTGACGCCAGACATGGCTCGACAGCAAAATGTTGAGGCCGCTGATGGGAGCACGCCACGGAATCTCGCGCTTGGTGGCCTCGAGCCACTTGCAGTGCTGGTTGACCATGGAATCGACCACGTGCACAAAGCTCTCGTAGGAGCTCCACACGCCGGAGCGGCCGGTGAGCACGTAGGCCTCGAGGAAGCCCTCGCACTGGTGCTCGGACAGCTGCTCGACGACCTTACCGGAGCCGGCGAGCAGCTCGTCGTTGGCCTCGTCCTCGTAGAAGCCGGCATCCCACTGCTTCTTGGTCACCTTGTAGGCGGCCTGCAGGCGGTTAGACGCGGTCTCGTCGGGACCAAAGATGCGGAAATCGTCCATGTTCTTGGCCAGAACGTCGGCAGTGTACTCACCAAAGACGCGAGCGGCCTCGGTGGAGCCCCAGCCGTGACCTTTCTCGGCGACGGGGATCTCGTGGGCGTGAATATCGGGGAGCTCGAGCTCGCGGCGCACCTTGCCGCCGTTCGCGTTGGGATTGGCGCCGATACGCAGCTCGCCGGTCGGCATAAAGGCCGTCACCTCGGGGCGCACCTGGCCCTCGGGCGTAAAGAGCTCCTCGGGCTTATAGGAGCGCAGCCACTCGCGCAGCACGCGGAAGTGCTCGTGGGTGTCCTTGGCGCTCGCCAGCGGCACCTGATGGGCGCGCCAGGAGTCCTCGGTCTTCTTGCCGTCGATGTGCTTGGGGCAAGTCCAGCCCTTGGGCGTACGGAACACGATCATGGGGTAGGCAGGGCGGGCCACGGTCTCGCCCGCGGCTGCCTGGGCCTGCGCGGTGGCCTTGATATCGCAGATCTCGTCAAAGACCTGCTCAAACAGGGCAGCGAAACGCTCGTGGATGCTCGCGTGACTCTCGTCGTCAAAGCCGGCGACAAAGAAGTGCGGCTTGTAGCCCATGCCCTCGAAGAACTTGGTGAGCTCCTCGTCGGACACGCGGGCGAGGATGGTGGGGTTGGCGATCTTGTAGCCGTTGAGGTGTAGGATCGGCAGGACGATGCCGTCGGTTGCCGGGTTCACGAGCTTGTTGGACTGCCAAGAGGTGGCAAGCGGACCGGTCTCGGACTCACCGTCGCCCACCACGGCCACGGCCAGCAGGCTCGGGTTGTCCATGACGGCGCCGTAGGCGTGGCTGAGCGTGTAGCCGAGCTCGCCGCCCTCATGGATGGAACCGGGCGTCTCGGGCGCAAAGTGGCTCGGGATGCCGCCGGGATAGGAGAACTGGCGGAAGAACTTCTGCAGGCCGGCCTCGTCATTGGTGATGTCGGGGCGAATCTCACGGTAGGTACCATCGAGCAGCGACTGGGCGGTGCCTGCGGGGCCACCGTGGCCCGGGCCCATCAAGAAAATGGCGTTCTGGTTGTGATCGGCGATGAGGCGGTTGACGTGGCCGAACAGGAAGTTGATGCCGGGCGTGGTGCCCCAGTGACCGACCAGACGGTGCTTAACGTCCGGACGACCAAAATCGCGCGTCTCGCCGGTCTTCTCGTCGACAAAGTCGCTGCGCATCAGCGGGTTGGAGCGAAGGTAAATCTGGCCGACGGACAGGTAGTTCGAGGCGCGCCAATACAGGTCGACACCCTCGAGCTCGGAAACGGGAACCTCATGTCCCAGTTTTTGCCACGGCGTTCCCAGTGTTTTAGCCATTGTTTATGTCCCTTCGCTGCGCGGTCGCCTTCCGATACGGCAACCTTTCGTTGGGACTAGTATATTTGCTAAAACGTTTTATCATGGTGAAAAAACGTTTTACCATCCTGATTTGCCATATGGGCAGGCAAAAGCAGACATTCACCTGCGGCATTGTCTGTCACAGGTACTCCACATTCAATCTGCATGAATTGATAAACGTGTTTAGTTGTGTTTAGTAAGCTCGAGCACGCTGTCCTTAACGATAAGCGCCGGCTCCAGAACGACCTCTTCGGCACGCCTGCCGCCCCTACCGGCAAGACGCTTGGACATGCAGCCAAAAGCATGCTCGGCGAGCACGCCGGGGTCCTGCTCGATCGCGGTCAACGCCGGCTCAAAGAGAACGTCGGCCGCCGAGTTGTCATAGCTCACCACCGAGATATCGCCCGGAATGCTCTTCCCCATCTCATGCAGGCGCTTGAGCAGGCCTAGCGCAATGTTGTCCGAGCTTGCGAACACAGCAGTGGCGTCAGTTGCGAGCACCGCCTCCGAGGCCTCATAGGCACTCGGAATGTAATACTCACTCTCGAACTCCAAGCGCGCATCGATGGGCAGCCCCACCTCGCGCAGTGCGCGCTCATAGCCGGCAAGTCGTTTGCGACCCGTATTGGAGCGGCGCGCGTTAACCAAGCAGGCAATACGACGGTGGCCCTGCTCGATTAGATAGCGGGTGGCCATATAGCCGCCCATCTCGTGGTCGAACATCACCTTGTCGCACTCGAGTCCTTCAATGGCACGGTCAACCATTACCGCCGGGATGGGCAGATGGCTGACTTCTTCGCGCAAAGCGCGGTCGTCCGAGAATTCGTCGCCCACGACCAAGAACACACCATCGACGCCGCGCGTCACCAGCTGGCGCAGGAGCTCTAGATCGTCCTCGGCGCTTCCACCCGAGCTGGTAATAAAGAGCGCGTAGCCGTCCTCGCGGCAGCGCTTTTCCAGACTGCCAGCGAGCGAGGCAAAAAATCGGCTCTCGATGTTGGGAACGATAAGGCCCAGCGTGCGCGACTCGCGCATGACCAAGCTGCGCGCGATCTGGTTGGGAACATAGTGGTTGCGCGCCGCGACCTCTTTGATGCGCTTGCGATTTTCTTCCGAGATGCGACAAGGCCGGTTGTTGAGAACAAGCGAGACCGACGAGGGGGAAAGCCCCACCTCCTGGGCAATCTGCTTGAGAGTAACTTTGTTGCCCATCTCGCTCCTTCCGAGTATTCGCGCAATCTCTTGAAAGTATAGCGACCGTCCCTCTACCTCGATGATAAACACTTTACCAATCCGGTAGACGGCTGTTTTATCGCCGCGATTGGCGCAAAGCAACCTGACCCCTTTGCACCATGTGATGCATTGGGGTCAGGTTACTTTGCACCAAATCCATCCGGGTGGGGTATATTGCATTCGATTGATGAAAACGACCACCATAAGGCGGATATACGTATGCACGAGAATGACTTTTTTAACGAGGACCTGCTCTGCGCGCTCGCTGGCGTTGCCGGCGAGGACAACGTGCTCATGAGCGAGCCCATGCGCGAGCACACCACGTTTAAGATCGGCGGCCCGGCCGACGTCTTTGTCACGCCCGACACCGAGCAGGGACTCGTTGCCACGCTCGATACCTGCTACCGCTGCGATCTGCCACTCACCATCGTGGGCAACGGCTCCGACCTGCTCGTCGGCGACAAGGGCATCCGCGGCGTCGTCGTGGCGCTGGGCGAAGGCCTCTCTAACATCACCGTCGACGGCACGCATGTTACGGCAGCAGCCGGCGCGCTGCTCTCGGACGTAGCGGCAGCGGCAGCCGAGGCTGGTCTTACCGGCATGGAGCCCATCTCGGGCATCCCCGGCTCGGTCGGCGGCGCCTGCTACATGAACGCCGGTGCCTACGGCGCCTGCATGGCCGATGTTTTGGAGTCCGTGCGCGTCTATAAGCCCGCCCGCGTGCTCGACGACGGCACCCGCGGCAGCGGCAATATCATCGAGTTCGATGTCGATGAGCTCAACCTGGGCTATCGCAAGAGCCGCATCGCCGACGACGGCCTTATCGTGCTCTCGGCCGCTTTCAATCTCGCCCCGGGCAACGCCGCGATGATCAAGGCCGACATGGACGACTACCGCCAGCGCCGCGAGGACAAGCAGCCGCTCGACATGCCGAGTGCCGGCTCCACTTTCAAGCGCCCCGAGGGTTACTTTGCCGGCAAACTCATCATGGATGCCGGCCTGCAAGGACACGCCGTTGGCGGCGCGCAGGTGAGCGAGAAGCACTGCGGCTTCATCGTCAACGCCGACCACGCCACCGCCGCCGACGTCGACGAACTCATCCGCGACATCCAAGCCAAAGTCAAAGACCAATTCGGAGTAGACCTAGAACCCGAAGTCCACCGAGTCGGCGAATTCCTTTAAAAAAGAAGGCCCCGAAAGGGGCCTTCGCTTTCTTTACATCAGACACCGCCATGGTTTGTGGCTCTGGACCCGAGTTGGCCCCGCGCCCGCAATATATTTGATTGATCGCGAGTTCCGCACGCAAAGAAGGCCACTTA
>UQTN01000132.1 GCA_900543945.1 uncultured Collinsella sp.
CCGAGATCGAGCGCCAGGTGGCGCCCATCGAAGACCAAAAACTGCGCGAGGCCCTCGAGAATGCCATGAGAGCCAGTGCCGAGTGGGCCAAGGGCGTGCAAAGCAAAAAAGAGCCTTAAATCGCATCTGGTGGCCTTGTAGAGCCAAATACCCTCGGTCCCGAGGGTATTTTTTTACGATAAACTAGTAAGGCTGTACACATTTTCTTGACTGAAGGAGGACGTGTGGCAAACGAAAACGATTACGATGGCGGCGAGATTAAGATTCTCGAAGGTCTCGAGGCCGTTCGTAAGCGCCCGGGCATGTATATCGGCTCGACGAGCGCCAGCGGTCTGCATCACCTGGTGTGGGAGATCGTTGACAACTCCGTCGACGAGGCCATGGCCGGTTTCTGCACCGAGATCCAGGTGACGGTCCACGCCGACAACTCCATCACGGTCGTCGACAACGGGCGCGGCATCCCCGTCGACGAGCACCCTGTTAAAAAGATCCCGACGCTCGAGGTCGTTATGACGATCTTGCACGCCGGCGGTAAGTTCGATAACTCGGCCTATAAGGTCTCGGGCGGCCTGCACGGCGTAGGCATCTCCGTCGTCAACGCACTGTCCAAGCGCGTGGTCGTTCAGGTTCGTCGCGATGGCAACACCTACGAGATGGAGTTCTCGCGCGGCAAGACCGTCAAGAAGATGGAGGTCGTGGGCACCTCGGATTCGACGGGTACCACCGTCACCTTCTGGCCCGACGACGAGATCTTCGAGACCTGCATCTACGATTTCGATACGCTGCACAACCGTCTGCAGGAGACGGCGTTCCTCAATAAGAACCTCAAGATCGTGCTGACCGACGAGCGCGAGGCGACTCCCCACGTGGAGGAGTTTTGCTACGAGGGCGGCATCATCGACTTCGTCAAGTTCCTCAACGAGGGCAAGGACGTCCCCGAGGCCTTTAAGGAGCCCATCTACATCGAGGGCAAATCGGACCCGGACGCTCCCGTGGCCAAGATGGGCGAGGTCGAGGTTTCCCTGCAGTGGAATAGCGGCTACGGCGAGAACGTCATGTCGTTTGCCAACGACATCTACACTCCCGAGGGCGGCATGCACCTTGAGGGCTTCCGCACCGCGCTCACCCGCGTGATCAACGACTACGCGCGCAAACAGAACCTGCTCAAGGAAAAAGACGCCAACCTGACCGGCGACGATGTGCGCGAGGGCCTTTCGGCCGTTATCTCGGTCAAGCTGCCCGATCCGCAGTTTGAGGGGCAGACCAAGGCCAAGCTCGGTAGCTCCTATATGCGCGCGCTCACGCTCAAGATCGTGACCGACGGCCTCGCCGATTACTTGGAGGAGCATCCCAAGCCCGCCCGCGAGATCGTCAAGAAGGCGCAACAGGCCTGCAAGGCGCGCAACGCCGCCCGCAAGGCGCGCGAGGCGACCCGCCGCAAGAGCCTGCTCGAGACGGCGTCCCTGCCCGGTAAGCTCGCTGACTGCTCGGTGCGCGATGCCGAGCTGACCGAGCTCTTCATCGTAGAGGGCGACTCGGCAGGCGGTTCGGCCAAGGACGGCCGTCGCCGAGACATCCAGGCGATTCTGCCCCTGCGCGGCAAGATTCTGAACGTCGAACGCGTTGGTGACCATCGCGCGTTCTCGAGTGACACCATCCAGTCGCTGATTACCGCGATCGGCTGCGGCGTCACGACGAGTGCCGGCGACGGCGGCGACTTCGATATCACCAAGGCGCGCTACCACAAGATCATCATCATGACCGATGCAGACGTCGACGGTGCGCATATCCGCATCCTGCTGCTGACGTTCTTCTACAAGTACATGCGTCCGCTGATCGATGCCGGCTACGTCTATGTTGCCTGCCCGCCCATCTTTGGCATTAAGGTGCGCAACAAGATCCACTACGTGTATCCCAACGGCCGCCAGCCCGAAGACGAGATCCTGCGCGACACCATCCAGAGTCTGGGCCTGAACCCCGACGACAACGACGAGGACGGCAAGGCCAAGGACGGCAAGATCACCAAGAAGCGGAAGGGCTATACCGTCCAGCGCTACAAGGGCCTGGGCGAGATGGACCCCAAGCAGCTCGCCTCGACGACGATGGATCCCAAGACCCGCATCCTGCAGCGCGTGTCGATCGAGGATGCCGTGGTGGCAGACCGCGCCGTGCGCGAGCTGATGGGTTCCGAGGTCGGCTATCGCCGCGAGTACATCGAAAAACACGCGCACGACGCGCGCTTCTTAGACGCCTAACCTGTTCGGCTTTCCCAGCCACCGCACCTTCGCCCTCAATCGTCGGTCGCGTACCCAAGTACGCTTCCCTCCTCTTTCGAGCGAATCTGCGGCACCTGGAAAAGCCGTCTCCGTGGCAGGATGATTAATGGACCACGCAAACCATGAGGAGGTAACGTGGCAGACGATATCAACAATAACGAGGGTATGGGCGAGGCCGGCGATGCCGGCATGCCCGACGATCTGAAGCGCCTGCTTGCCCGTGCTGAGCAGGGCGAGGACGGCGATCCGGACGCTTATAACCCCGATGCCGATGATGATGAGGAAGAAGACGACGACGGCGAGCTCGAGGAGAGCTTTGGCGAAGTCGACCGTGGCGCCTCGGCCGGCGAGGATATCAATGGCGGCCAGCTCCAGATTTCGGAGTTCGGCCGTGAGATGAAACAGTCGTTCATCGAGTATTCGATGTCGGTCATCACGGCGCGCGCCCTGCCGGACGTGCGCGACGGCCTAAAGCCGGTTCACCGCCGCATTCTGTACGCGATGAACGAGAGCGGCATCTACCCCAACCGTCCGCACAAGAAGTCGGCCTGGACGGTCGGCGAAGTTATCGGCAAGTACCATCCGCATGGTGACTTCGCGGTCTACGAGGCAATGGTTCGCCTGGCGCAGTGGTTCTCCATGCGCACGCCGCTCATCGACGGCCACGGCAACTTCGGCAACATCGACGGCGACGGCGCCGCTGCCATGCGTTACACCGAGAGCCGCCTGGCAAAGCCCGCCATGGAGCTGCTGCGTGACCTGCAGAAGGATACCGTCGACTGGCAGCCCAACTACGACGAATCGCTCGCCGAGCCTCAGGCGCTGCCTGCGCGCTTCCCCAACCTGCTGGTCAACGGCAGCCAGGGCATCGCCGTCGGCATGGCCACCAATATCGCCCCGCATAACCTCACCGAGGCGATCGAGGCAACCTGCTACCTGATCGATAATCCCGACGCCACTGTCGACGAGCTCATGCAGATCATGCCCGGTCCGGACTTCCCCACCGGCGCCATCATCATGGGCAGCGCCGGCATTAAGCAGAGCTACGAGACCGGCCGCGGCTCCATTACCGTGCGCGCCAAGGCCCACGTGGAATCCACCAAGACCGGCCGCAACCGCCTGGTCTTTACCGAGATTCCCTACATGGTCAACAAGGGCACCCTGCAGGAGAAGATCGCCCAGCTCGTCAACGACAAGCGCATCGAGGGCATCTCGGACATGCGCGATGAGTCCAACCAGAAGGGTATCCGTCTGGTCATCGAACTCAAGAAGGGCGTCATCCCGCAGGTCGTGCTCAACAACCTGTACAAGTACACCTCGCTGCAGGCGACCTTTGGCGCCAACAACCTGGCGCTTGTCAACGGCGTTCCCAAATGCCTGAGCCTGCGCGAGATGCTGCAGCACTACATCGACCACCAGGTCGACGTCGTCACCCGCCGCACCCGCTTCGACCTTAAGAAGGCCCAGGCCCGCGCGCATATCCTTGAGGGCTACCTGATGGCCCTTGACCATATCGACGAGGTCATCAGCATCATCCGCTCCTCGCAGACTGATTCCGAGGCCAGCAGCCGCCTGATCGAGCGCTTTGGCTTTACGCCCGAGCAGACCACGGCCATCCTCGAGATGAAGCTGCGCCGCCTGACCGGCCTGGAGCGCGACAAGATTCAGGAAGAGCTGGACGGCTTGCGCCGCGCCATCGCCTACTACGAGGACCTGCTGGCGCACGAGGAGAAGATCCTGGGCGTCATTAAGGAAGAGATGCGCGAGATCTCCAAGAAGTTCGGCGATAAGCGCCGCACCGAGATCAGCCATGTCGAGAAGGACCTGGACGTCGAGGACCTCATTGCCGATGAGGACATGGTCGTGACCATCACCCACACCGGCTATGTCAAGCGCATCCCGGTGGCCGCCTACCGCGCCCAGAAGCGCGGCGGCAAGGGCGTGTCGGGCGTCAACCTCAAAGAGGACGACGTCATCGACGAGATGTTCATCGCGTCCACGCACGAGTACGTGCTGTTCTTCTCGAGCAAGGGTAAGGTCTATCGCCTGAAGGTGCACGAGCTGCCGGTGGGTACGCGCCAGGCGCGCGGTACCGCAATCGTCAACCTGCTGCCCTTCGAGGAGGGCGAGAAGATCGCGAGCGTCATCAGCTGCCGCGAGTTCCCTGCCGACGAGTATCTGATGTTTGCCACCAAGAGCGGCATGGTCAAGAAGACCGTGATGAGCGCGTATGACCGCAGCCGTCGCGACGGCCTGATCGCTATCAACCTGCGTGACGACGACGCGCTGCTGAACGTGCGCCGCGTGCGCGAGGGCGACAAGATTATCCTGGCCACCACCGCGGGCAAGGCGATCATGTTCTCCGAGGAGCAGGTGCGCGCCACCGGCCGCGATACCAGCGGTGTTCGCGGTATCGGTATGAAGGACGGCGTGAGCGTTCTGGGCATGGAAGTCACTAACGGCAACGGCGATCTGTTCGTCATCACCGAGCGCGGCTACGGCAAGCGCACGCCGGTCGCGGACTACCCGGAGCAGAATCGCGGCGGCCAGGGCGTCTACACCATCCAAATGACCGAGCGTAAGGGCAACCTCGCGGCCATGAAGACGGTGGGCCCGCAGCACGAGCTGTTCATCGTGACGGAGGGCGCGACGGTCATTCGCGTCAAGACCGACGAGATCAGCCAGACCGGCCGCGCTACCCAGGGCGTCAAGATGATGACCGTCGACGACAACGACCGCATCTGCGCCGTAGCCCGCATGACGGCCGCCAAGGAGAAGCCCGAAGGCGAAGCCACAGAAGACGGCTCTGCCCCCGAAGAAACCCCTGTCGATCTAGGCGACGGCAACGACATGCCAGAGGATCTCCTAGACGAGTAAGAGGAACTAGCTGGTAGAAAATATCAGACCCCATATATCG
>UQTN01000133.1 GCA_900543945.1 uncultured Collinsella sp.
GGAGCCGAGGCTTGCGCGGGCGCCGCGACCTGGTCCGACGCAACCGGTGCAGCGGGAGCGGCTTGCGTCGTCGTTATTTCGTTTTCTTGCTGTTGATCAGACACAGTGTTTGCTCAACTTTCTTTTCAAGCCCTGTGATCACATGCTCCCTGCATAAACCTTCAGGGCGGCTAAACAGTCTAGTTCCGTTCAAAACGACGGACATCATTGATCTGTATCGAGATGATTGCGTCAACTACGCAGCGTTAGTGTAACACAACCGCCGCCACCTGCAACTTAGTCATTGGGGACGTTCTTAAACGACTAGTCAAAAGGGACACTCTTTGTTTGCCACCCACAAATCTGACTGCCTCCGCCAAAACTATGGCGGTTTACTACGATGAATCGCTCAACCGCGACCACTCCGAAACTTGTTGAACTAAAACCGCAGGTAGATGCCTTGCACTTTTTAGCAAAAAGCCGGCGTGGTTAGAATTCCTCAATTCATCGTAGTAAACCGGCATAGTTTCGTATTTCTAGCAGCTCCAAATTCATCAATACGTCGGCGTTTGCGAAAAAAGCCCGACCTCCGTAGGAGATCGGGCTTATAGGGCTCAGTTAAACCAAACCTACACGGTCAAATGACCCGCAGATTACATCTGCTCGGGCGCGGAAACGCCAACGAGGGTAAGCACCAGGGCGAGCGTCACGCGGACAGCGTCGCAAGCTGCCAGACGGGCGCGCGAAAGCTCGGGGTCGACGGGACGGCCCTCGCTCGGCAGAACCTGGCAGGCAGCGTAGAAGCTGTGGAAGTCGCCGGCGAGCTCCTCGGCAAAGTGGGTCAGACGGAACGGAGCGCGATCGCGAGCACAGCTGGCGATCAGGTCGGTGAGCTCGTTGAGCTTGCGCGAAAGGGCGAGCTCGGTCGGGTCGGTCAGCAGCGAGTAATCGACGTTCTCACCGATGGCCTTGGCGGCAACGGCCTTCATGCCCATCTCGTCGGCCTGCTCGGCGGTAACGTCGGCGGCACGGCGCAGGATGGAGCACACGCGGGCGTGAGCATACTGCACGTAATAGACCGGGTTGGAGTTGTCGCGCTTCTTAACGGCCTCGATGTCGAAGTCGACCATCTGGTTGGAGCTCTTGGAGATGAGCGTGTAGCGAGCGGCATCGGAGCCGACCTCGTCGACGAGCTCCTGCAGGGTCACCATGGTGCCCTTGCGCTTGGACATACGGACGGGCTTGCCGTTACGCAGCAGGTTGACGAGCTGACCCAGCAGAACCTCAAACTTGCCGGGGTAACCCAGAGCGTCGCAGACGCAGCGGACGCGCTCGATGTAACCGTGGTGGTCGGCGCCCCAGATGTCGATGACGTGATCGACGCGCTGGAACTTATCCCAGTGATAGGCGACGTCGGAGGCGAAGTAGGTGTACTCGCCGTCGGACTTGATCAGGACGCGGTCCTTGTCGTCGCCCAGATCGGTGGAGCGGAACCACAGGGCGCCGTCCTTGGTGTAGAGGTAGCCCATCTTGTCGAGCTTCTCAAAAGCGCGGTCGACGGCGGAGGTGCCGGCGGTCTCGCCCTCGGTGTCCTTCACATACAGCGAGCGCTCGGAGTACCAACGGTCAAAGTCGCAGTTGACGGCGTGGCAGAGGTCGCGCATGTTGTCGACCATCTTCACGTAGCCGCGCTCACGGAAGCTCTCCATGCGCTCCTGCGGATCGGCGTCGACCCACTTGTCACCGTCGGTGCGCCAGAACTCGGCAGCCTCATCGATGATGTAGTCGCCGCCGTAGGAGTCCTTGCCCAGGGTCTCGGCAAAGTTGTCCTGATACGGATGGGTCTCGGGATGCTCGTCGTTCTCGTCGGCAACGAAGGCGTCGCGATCGGCGATCAGCAGCTTGTGAGCCTCGTCGATATCAACGCCCTGCTTGGCGATGATGTCGGCAAGCTGCATATAGCGCGTGCTGATGGAGTTGCCGAAGGTGTTCATCTGAGAGCCGTGGTCATTGATGTAGAACTCACGCTGGATCTCATAGCCGGCGTGGTCCATAACGCGGCAGAGCGAATCGCCCAGCGCGGCCCAGCGGCCGTGGCCGATGTGCATGGGGCCGACGGGGTTGGCGGAAACGAACTCGACCTGGGTCTTCAGGCCACCACCGACGTTAGACTTAGCGAAGTCCATGCCCTTCTCGCGAGCCTCGCCAAAGATGGCATTCTTGACGGCAACGGAGAGGTAGAAGTTGATGAAGCCGGGGCCTGCGATCTCGACCTTCTCGATCGCGGGGTCCTCGGGCATATGGGCAACGATGGCCTCGGCGATCTTGCGCGGGGCGCAGTGGGCCAGCTTGGCGGACTTCAGGGCCATGGTAGAGGTCCACTCGCCATGAGAAGTGTCAGCCGGTCGCTCGATAGCGCAATCGTCAAGTTCAAATGCGGAAAGGTCGCCGGCCTCCTGGGCCGCAGCAAGCGCAGCGCGTACCAGCTCTTCAATCTTCTCGGGCATAGATCCTCCTTGTGTTAAAGCCCCCGAGCTCTTGGTCACTCGTAGGGCAAAAGCCAGAGTTTGTAGCACTCTATCACAAGCGACGGGCACTGTCGCAGGGTAAAGCTAATAGATATTGCATATGCACAAAAATGACTACAGCTTGCATGGAGTCACTCAAAGATGCCGGTCTGCCTGCAGATTATGCAGGCGTTGAAAATGCATAAAGGTGTGAATGAGCTGCGTCTGTTATCGAATACTCTTACCTATCAGAATTGTGTGCTTTTCCTGCATAAAGTAAGGGTTTCCGCACGTCAGCGTGGTATTCTAGACATACGCAAATTCGTATAAGTTGGAGGTAGCATGTTCTCAATCGGTCAACACGTCATTCATCCGGGTCAGGGAGTCTGCACCGTCGTCGGTTTTAGGGACGACACGCCGCAGCCCATGCTGCTGCTCGAGACCAAGCAGGGGCATGCGCAGACGATTCTCATGTACCCCGTGGCGCAGGCCGACCGTCTACATGCCGCCATCTCTCAACAGGATGCCGAGCACCTGCTGAGCCACTACGACGAGCTGGAATGCGACACCTTTACCGAGCGCAACAGCTCGCTTGAGGAAACGCACTTTAAGCAGCAGCTTAAGCTAGGTGCACCCGAGACAGTCCGTGTGGCAAAAACCATGATGCACCGCATTCGCCAGGCCGAGGAAGCTGATAAAAAGCCCAGCTCCTACTACATGCGCGTACTCAAGGAGGCCAAGCGTCGTTCCATCGAGGAGTTCGCCGTGGCCTTGGGCGTCACCGAGGAGGACGCCGAAGCTCGCCTAGCCCAAGCCGCCCTCAACTAACCCATCCGCGCCAAAAACCACCACAAAGGGGACAGGCACCTTTGTGGTGGTTTTCTTGTTCCAGTAGTATTCATTCTTAGCGATACCCACGAGCACAAGGAGTCTCTTATGGCAGAGCCGCTTACCGCCGGAATCACCCGCGACCGCGCGTTCGAACTGCTCAACGAGCACAACAAGGACCCGTTCCACATCACCCATGGCGAGACGGTCGAGGGCACCATGCGCTACTTTGCGCGCGAGTTCGACCCCGAGAACGAGGAGTTTTGGGGCATCGTCGGCCTGCTGCACGACCTGGATTGGGAGGAGCATGAGGATGACCCCATGAACCACACCATCTATGCGGCCGAGATCCTCGAGGACGAGGGCGCATCGCCCGAGCTCATCCGCGCAATTCAGACGCATACGTCCGACTTCAACTCTTCGCTACCCAAGCCCGAGCTGCAGATGGAGAAGATCCTGTTTGCCTGCGACGAACTCACCGGTCTAATCGGTGCTGCCGTGATCATGCGTCCGAGCAAAAGCGTCATGGACTTTACGACCAAGTCGCTCAAGAAAAAGTTCAAGGATAAGCGCTTTGCCGCCGGCTGCTCACGCGACGTGATTTCGCAGGGCGCCGAGATGCTGGGCTGGGAGCTTCCCGAGCTCTTCGACCGTACCATCGCGGCCATGCAATCCTTCGCGCCCGATCGCGATACCTTCCAGGCCTAACCGCCCACGCCACCTAAAACCACCACAAAGGAGACAGGCGCCTTTGTGGTGGTTTTTGTTTGCGTGGGCGTTAGGGGCGGACCTGACCGGTGCCGCGAAGCTTGTATTTGTAGGTGGTGAGGGCCTCGGCGGCAAAGGGTCCGCGGGCGTGGAGCTTTTGGGTCGAGATGCCAATTTCGGCGCCCAGGCCAAACTCGCCGCCGTCGGTAAAGCGCGTGCTAGCGTTAGCGTACACGGCCGAGGCATCGACCTCATCCAAGAAGCGCTCGCAGGCGTCTGCGTCCTCGGCGATGATGGCCTCGGAATGCATGGTGCCATAGCGGTTGATGTGCGCGATGGCCTCTTCCTCGTTCGCCACGACCTTCACGCTCATCTCGAGGGCCAGATACTCGCGGCCCCAGTCCTCCTCGGTTGCGGCAACGTAAGCATCGCCCTCGGCAAGACCGGCGGCAACGCAAGCGGCACACGTGGCCTCATCGCCGTGAATCAGCACATCGTGGTCGTGCAGCACGGCAACGACCGCAGGCAAAAACACATTGGCCACAGCATGGTCGACCAGCAGCGACTCGGCGGCATTGCACACGCCTACACGCTGGGTCTTGGCATTAACGATAATGTTGAGCGCCTTATCAAAGTCGGCGGACTCATGCACGTAGATGTGACAGTTGCCCGTGCCCGTCTCGATCACCGGAACGAGCGACTCGCGCACGCAGCGCTGGATCAGGCCTGCACCGCCGCGCGGAATGAGTACGTCGACAACACCGCGGAGCTTCATGAGCTCGCCAGTGGCCTCGCGGTCGGTGGACTCGATCATCGACACGGCCTCGCGCGGGAAGCCCTTGGCCTCGAGCGCATCGGCCAGCAGCTCAGAAATCATGGCACACGAGTGATAGGCCAGCGAGCCGCCGCGCAGAATGCAGGCGTTGCCGGTACGGATGCAGATGCCCGCGGCGTCGGCCGTCACGTTGGGACGCGCCTCGTAAACCATGGCGACCAGGCCCAGCGGCACACTCACACGGGTCAGGTCCACGCCGCTTGCAAGCACGCGGTGGTCGAGCACGCGGCCCACGGGATCGGGCAGCTCGGCGAGCTTTTCCAGGCCGGCGGCCATGCCCTCGACGCGCTCGGGCGTCAGCAG
>UQTN01000134.1 GCA_900543945.1 uncultured Collinsella sp.
TAGTTCTCGGGCTTGCGATACTGGATGAGCGCGCGCTGCATGGCCTTCTCGTGCGGGTCGCGCGCTACATAGATCGGCTCCATGGTGCGCGGGTCCACGCCGGTGTAGTACATGCAGGTCGACATGGTGGACGGGGTGGGGTAGAAGTCCTGCACCTGCTCGGGCATGTAGCCCATGTCGCGCACGGCTTCGGCAAGGTCCACGGCTTCCTTCATCGTCGAGCCGGGGTGGCTCGAGATCAGATACGGCACTACGTACTGCTTGAGTCCGTATTCGCGGTTCAAGCGCTCAAATTTGCGACAGAACGCATCGTAGACGGCGCGGCTCGGCTTGCCCATCACGGAGAGCACCGCGTCGCTCACATGCTCGGGCGCCACGCGTAGCTGGCCCGAGACATGGTGCTCCAGCAGCTCGCGCAAAAACTCGTCCGAGGCATCGGCCATGGTGTAGTCAAAACGGATGCCGCTGCGGACGAAGACCTTCTTGACGCCCGGCAGCTGGCGCAGGTCGCGCAGCAGCTGCGTGTAGCCGCTCTCGTCGACCACCATGTTCTTGCACACGCTCGGCCATAGGCAGCGCTTGTTCTTGCACACGCCATGTTTGAGCTGCTTGTCGCAGGCCGGGCGGCTAAAGTTGGCCGTCGGTCCGCCCACATCGTTGATGTAGCCCTTAAACTCGGGGTCGTGTGTGAGCAGCTCGGCCTCGCGCATGATCGAGTCGTGGCTGCGCATCTGCAGCACGCGGCCCTGGTGGAAGGTCAGCGCGCAAAACGAGCACTCACCAAAGCACCCGCGGTTGGAGCTGATGGAAAACTTGATCTCGGCAAAAGCCGGCACGCCGCCCGCTGCGTCGTAATCGGGATGCCAATCGCGTGCGTAGGGGAGTTCGGCCACCTCGTCCATCTCGTCGGTGGTAAGCGTCGCGGACGGCGGGTTCTGCACCACATAGACGCTGTTGGGGTAGGGTTCTACCAGGCGATGCCCGGTGATGGGGTCCATGTTCTGCTGCTGCACGTTAAAGCTGCGCGCGTAGTTGAGCTTATCGGCGGCAAGGTCGTCCCAGCTGGGCAGCAGGTCGTAGTCGTAGACCTCGTCGAGCGAGCTGGTGCGGTAGACGGTGCCGTTGATATAGGTGATCTGATCGATGGGCAGGCCCGCGTCGAGCGCATCGGCGATCTCGACGATCGCGTGCTCGCCCATGCCGTAGATGAGGATGTCGGCGCCCGAATCGAGCAGCACCGAGCGCTTGAGCTTATCCTGCCAGTAGTCGTAGTGGGCCAGGCGGCGCAGACTCGCCTCGATGCCGCCGATGATGATGGGGGCGTCCTTGAACGTCTGGCGGATGAGGTTGCCGTAGACCGTGACGGCACGATTGGGGCGGTGCCCCTCCTCGCCACCGGGGGTATAGGCGTCGGTGTGGCGGCGGTGCTTGGTCACCGAATAGTGGTTGACCATGGAGTCCATGTTGCCGGCACTGACCAAAAAGCCCAGGCGCGGCTCGCCGAGCACCGTGATGCTGGCGGGGTCGGTCCAGTCGGGCTGGCAGATGATGCCCACTTTGTAGCCGTGCGCGTCGAGTACGCGGCTGACGATGGCCATACCAAAGCTAGGGTGGTCCACGTAGGCGTCGCCGCAAATGTAGACAAAGTCGCACTGGCCCCAGCCGCGCGCATCCATGTCGGCGCGGCTGACGGGGAGGAACTTATCGCGGCCCGGGCGCCAGGGACGGGCGGGCGCTGCCGGGGTATGAGTGGTGTGCCCACCCTGCGCCTTACCGCCGCGCTTTTGCTGCTGGCCCTGTTTGCCCTGCTGACTGCGCTGGTTATTCTGAGCGTGCTGAGGCTTTTTTGCCACGATCCCTCCCGGTGTTTGTATGCTGCACGTAATTGTAACCAGTCTTTTTGGGACGGGGCTAAAAAGACTGGTGGAGTACATGGGCTGGCGAATCGGCGTGTCGATGCGGGTGCCGTTTGTTTCCAGACTGTGTATCCCCGTGTCGAAGGGGCCGTCTCGCGCGCACGCCATGTTGTCAATGGGTTACAGTATGAACGGCGGCTATGTTTCCGCCAACGCACGAGAGGGTCGTCAACAAGGAGGATGCACGACGATGCAGCGTGCCAAACAGATATCGGAGTCCATCGAACTGGGCATTATCCTGGCGCTCGCCGGCGGCTTTATGGATGTGTATTCGTACATTGGGCGCGACCATGTTTTCGCAAACGCGCAGACGGGCAACATCCTGCTTGTGGGCGTGAGCATCTCGGAGGGCAATTGGGCACTTGCGGGGCGCTACTTCTTCCCCGTGGTGTCGTTTGCCGTGGGCATTATGCTTGCCGACCTGGTACACGAACGGTTTGGCAGCGTGATTCACTGGCGCCAAGTGACGGTGTTCTTTGAAGCCGTCATCTTGCTGGGCGTGAGCTTTATCCCCGGTGGCGGTTACAACCTGCTCGCCAACTGCCTCACTTCGTTTGCCTGCGGCATGCAGGTCGAGAGCTTCCGCAAGATCCACGGTCACGGCATCGCTACGACCATGTGCATCGGCAACTTGCGCAACGCGCTGCAAAACGTGGACGATTACATCATCACCCACAGGCGCGGCTTTTTGGAAAACGGCCTGCTGTACTTTGGCGTGATCTTTACCTTTGTGTTTGGCGCCGTGTTGGGCAACTGGTGTATTGAGCGCATGGGCCTGCACGCCATCGTCGTGGCGAGCTTGCTGCTGTTTGTCGCGTTTGCCATCATGTTCATCGACCGCGAGCGCGACTTGCACAGGAAATGGGCCCGCATCGTAGCTGACTGGCAGACCACGAGTCTTAAGCGCTAAGGTGCATGTTCGTAACAACATTCAGGGCCAGAAAAACTATCTAGCTCCTGAATGTTGTTACGAACTGCTTTTTGCGATTTATTCGAGATGCTCTTCAATCCGAGCCCTAAGAAGGGCAATGGCTGTAGGTATTCCAATTGCGGCGGCTAATTCGGCTTTATCCAAAACCTGTATGCTAAAGCACGATTGTTTATCACATTGAAGGACGATAACTGAAGATAGCTTCACTTCCTGTTGGCTGAATATATCGTAATCTCCAAATAGGAAGTTACCTTTTATTGCGTAATTCGGTATGTTCGTTACGCACTTCATCTCAAGTCTGTTTAGACCATAATCGAACACCGCAACTTCCTTGTGTTCGATTATGAGCGCAACCCTGGGCATGTTGCTAAAGCCACCGTCGACGACAGTGAAGAGTTTTTCATTCGCATCGTCATAAACGGTATATTTAAGACTCGATAGCTGTCCTAGTGGACCCGTGAACCCATGTCTTTTGATGTTGAGGTTGTCTCCCGCTGGGTTGATGAGAGCCAGAGTATGCGGATAAGGATTACCTTCAATTGAGATTCGATATTCGTTTGTAGCCGTCTTGCTCGATTTAGGACCAGTAGCCATCACGCGTCATCGCCTCGATCGAATTGGAACCGTCTTCTACTTCGTGCGGAGAATTGCGCTGTACGTTGCGGTACATGCAGCTGCAATAACCGCATGGGCAATTTCTAACAAAATGAATGACGCTATTTGCTGCATGCATTTTATTTACTATAAAGTATCCTTTTATAAACGTATTGTCAAACATATATTGCTAAAACAGAAACAATTTATAGACTGAGTTGGTCGTATTCTTTGGGCGATTGCTCCTATAATCTAGCCTTCGCTGCTGTCGGGAGGGAAGGACTGGGGCTCCGTTATTATGTTGAAACGCTTTAACACTTTTGACGTTCTCACGCGTTTTTTGTTTCAAAAGCGTTAGGATGGAACTTGCAGCGCGGGGCGTAATGGGTGCCCCGCACACGATGGGAGGCTATCAATGGCTAATCGTTTCGTTCTCAACACCATTTCTTATCATGGTTCCGGCGCCATCAAGGAGATCCCCGGCGAGCTCCAGCGTCGCGGCTACAAGAAGATCTTCGTCTGCTCCGACCCCGATCTGGTCAAGTTTGGTGTTACCGCTAAGGTGACCGACGAGCTCGACGCTGCCGGCATCGCTTGGAGCCTCTACTCCGAGATTAAGCCCAACCCCACCATCCAGAACGTCAAGGACGGCGTCGAGGCCTTCAAGGCCGCCGAGGCTGACGCTATCGTGACCATCGGTGGCGGCTCCTCCATGGACACCGCCAAGGCCATTGGCATCATCATCAACAACCCCGAGTTCGCCGATGTCCGTAGCCTCGAGGGCGTTGCTCCCACCAAGAACCACGCCGTGTTCACCATCGCCGTGCCGACGACCGCCGGTACCGCTGCCGAGGTGACCATCAACTACGTCATCACCGACCCCGAGAAGGTCCGCAAGTTCGTGTGCGTCGACACCAACGACGCCCCCGAGGTCGCCGTCGTCGACCCCGACATGATGGCTTCCATGCCTGCCGGCCTGACCGCTTCCACCGGCATGGACGCTCTGACCCACGCCATCGAGGGCTACACCACCAAGGGCGCTTGGGAGCTTTCCGATATGTTCCACTTTGAGGCCATTAAGCTGATCAGCGAGAACCTGCGCGACTCCGTTGCCGAGGCCAAGTCCGGCCAGCCCGGCTCCGGCCGTGAGGGCATGGCTCTTGGTCAGTATGTCGCCGGCATGGGCTTCTCCAACGTTGGCCTGGGTATCGACCACGCCATGGCTCACACCCTGTCCGCTCACTACGACACCCCGCACGGCGTCGCTTGCGCCATGCTGCTGCCGATCGCCATGGAGTTCAACAAGCCGGTTTGCGCCGAGCGCCTGGCCAAGGTTGCCGTCGCCATGGGCGTTGACACCTCGGGCATGAGCACCGACGAGGCTGCCGACGCCGCTATCGCCGCCGTTAAGCAGCTTTCCGCCGACGTGAACATCCCGCACGTCTGCGAGGCCATGAAGGCTGACGAGATCGAGGTCCTGGCCAAGGACGCCATGGCCGACGCCTGCTTCCCGGGTAACCCGCGCGAGGCGACGCTCGACGACGTCATCGAGCTCTTCAAGAAGATCTGCCCGGCTGCCTAACTTGGTTCGGCGGGCCCCTGCCCGTTAGCCCCACAATCGTCCTCGGACATGTCGGAAGCCCCCGCTGCGCACTTCGTGCGGCGGGGGCTTCCTCC
>UQTN01000135.1 GCA_900543945.1 uncultured Collinsella sp.
GGAGGCGGGGCATGCCCCGCCTCTTACACCACATCTCTGTGCGCTACCAGCGCACGACCCTTCCAGTTGACCAGAATGGCCGGCTTAGGACTTGGAGACCCGCTTTTAATAAACAGATTCTTAACTATGTTCATTATTTTCTTGGTCGTAAATGCTATCGGCAAGGCAACAGTACTCATATTTGGCATTTTTTGTCCACTGCCATATAACTAACGCCCTATAGCGGGCAAAAAACAGGCCGCAGTCCATCGCTGCGGCCTGTTTGGAGTCCAAAAGAGGCACTAAGCGCTGTAACCCATCGCCTGCAGAACAAACATGACGACCGTCAGCACCGTAATCACACCGATAGTCGCCCAAGTGAGCACATTCCACACGCGGCCATTGCGGTTGGCGCCCATAATGTGACGGTCGGCAGCGATAACCACCTGGAACACCAGAACCACGGGCAGTAGCACGCCATTGATGACCTGCGAGGTCATCATGATCTGGAACAGATCGACGCCGGGCATGAGCACCAGCACGGCAGAGATGCCAATGATGGCAGTAATGATGCCGCGATAGACCGGGGCCTCGTCCCAGCTGCGGTCGGCACCGCGCTCCCAGCCAAATGCCTCGCAGATAGCGCTCGACGTAACGCCCGGCAGCACGCAGGCAGCCAAGAAGCTCGCCGCGACCAGGCCCGAGGCAAACAGTACCGTAGACCACTGACCCGCAATAGGCTCCAGCGCGCGGGCAGCATCGGCAGCATCGCTAATCTGAATACCCGCCGGGAACAACACCGTGCCGGTCGTGATGATAATAAAGCCGGCAATGATATCGGCAGCAAGCGAGCCGCTCACGGTATCGATGCGCTGCAGCACGATATCGTCCTCGCCCGCGTTCTTATCGACCACGTTGTTCTGCGCCAAGAAAATCATCCACGGCGCGATGGTGGTACCGATCGTTGCGACCACGAGCGACACGTAGCTGGGGTCATTTTGAATGTTGGGCACGACCAGGTCGACCGCGACCTCACCCCAGTTGGGGCCAGCCATAAACGCGGCGACAATATAGGTCACGAACACGCAGCTCACCAGCAGCAGAATCTTCTCGATGCGCTGGAAACTCCCCGACATGGTAAGCATCCACACCAGCAGCGCCACCAACGGCACCGAGATGCTCGCCGGCACGCCAAAGAGGGCAAGGCCGCTCGCAATACCCGCAAACTCCGAAATGGTCACAGCCGTGTTGGCGATCAACAGCGCCGCCATAGCAAGTACACTCTTGCGCACGCCAAAGCGCTCGCGAATGAGCGATGCCAGGCCCTTGCCCGTCACGCAGCCGCAACGCGCCGCGGTCTCCTGCGTCACGATGAGCAGCACAGTCATGACGGGAAGCATCCAGAGCATCTTGTAGCCATAGCTGGCACCCGCACTGGAATACGTTGCAATGCCGCCGGCGTCATTGCCCGAAAGCGCCGCCAGCAGACCGGGACCCATAGCGCCAAAGATGGCCGCGATGGTCAGCTTTTGCTTGGTGCCCGACTTTTGCTTGGTATTTTGCACGCGACCACCTAGCCCATGACTGACATGGCGAGCAGCACCGCGGCGATGCAATACGCCACACACGAGATCATGACGGCAATAACGTTCATGGCGGTGCCCGACGTGTTGAGGTCATGCTCGTCACGCCAGAACAGCACCATCAGGTAAATCACAGCACTCATGTTGCCAACCAGGCAAATGATGGCGGCAATGTTAAAGCAGCCGGTAAAGAGCTGCTCCTCAAACATAGAGGCATCGGGGAATGCAGCGGTGCGCACCAGCTGGGCGCACAGGTAGGTCACGAGTGACAGAATCAGGCCCATGCCCGTGCTCTGGAAGAAGAATCCCAGATACGGCTTGGGCTCGTCGTCGTGACCGTCATACTCCAGGAAGTAGTTCTTGACGAACGACACCATGCGCGAGGCCGCCAGCAGCACGAGCGGCATGGCGCACATGGGGAACACCACCAGATGCGCGGAGCCGAGCGCCGTTCCCAGCACGGTCGCCATGATGCACGACGCGATGCCCCATACAACAACCCAGTACTGGCGATGCACGAACCAGCTGAGCACGTTCGTCGAGTCGTCCGACGCGCTGTCGCCCGAGCCGACACCGGCGATCTGCAGGTCCTCCTGATGCTCCTCGGCGATAACGTCCATGGCGTCGTCGAAGGTTACGATACCCAGGATATGACGGTTCTCGTCGCAGACGGGGATAGCGACCAGGTCATACTTGGTCATCTCGTCCGTTACGTCTTCCTGGTCCTCGTCGGGCGACACGTAGACCAGGTCGCGATAGGCCAGCTGACCCAGCGTGGCGTCGCGGTCGGCTACGATCAGCGTGCGCAGCGAAAGCACACCGGTCAGCATGCCGCTCGGATCCTCGGTATAGACGTAGTAGACGCTCTCGAAGTCCTCGTCGAGCTCGCGAATCGCCTCGATGGCGTCACCGACCGTTGCCGTGGCGGGCAGGGAGACAAACTCCGAGGTCATGATGCGGCCGGCGGTGTTGTCCTCATACCCCAGCAGGTTACGAATCGCCTTCTCCTCCTTGACGCCCATCAGGCGCAGGAGCTTCTCGGCCTTCTCGTAATCAAGCTCGTCGATCAGGTCGGCAGCGTCGTCCGGGTCCATCATGGCCAGCATCGACGATGCGTCGGTGTCGGACAGGCCCTCGAGCATCTCGGTCATAAGCTCGTCGTCATCGAACTCCGAGATGGCCTCGGCGGCCTGGGCAGTATCGAGCTGCGCAAACACCTGCGCACGCAAGCGCGGGTCGAGCTGCTCGATAATGTCGGCGATGTCGGCAGGGTGCAGCTCGCCGAGCGTCTTGTGCGACACCGAGAGTTGAATGTTCTTGGTCGAGCGGTCGAGCAGGTCCATGTAGGACCAGGCGATAATGTCCTCGCTGAGCGGCTTGCCCAGGTGCTTCATAAAGCCCTCGACGACGTGCTCGAGCGCGGGGCTGATTGCACGCAGCAGACCGCGGGCGCCGACCTCGGCACCCAGCAGGCGCAGCTGATTTTCGCCCGACATGGAAAACTTGATGTCGTTGACGCGCACGACCTTCATGCCCTGCGTGTCGACGATCTGCTTATTGAGAACGTCGCGCGCCAGCAGGAGCTCGGTCGGCTGCAGGTACGAGAAGCGAATATTGGTGGCAGACGTATTGAGATACACGCCCGTCTCGTCGATGCGGTCGACCCATTTGCGCCAGCTGATCATGAACGGCGTCTTGCCGGGACCGCGGAACGCGAGCGACGTCACGTGCGGAAAAACTTCGCCGGTTGCAATGCCAAAATCGTTGACCACGCCGAGCTTTTCGCCGTCGACGTCCAAGACTGGCAATTTGAGCATCTCACTCAGATAATTCAATGGTGCTCCCCATCATTATTCCTCCGGACGCGGCCGCGCGTGCGGCGTCCGGGGGCTTCTGGATATGTATACGCATGCGCGGGCGGCACGCCGCTCGACGCTTACACCCCGTGCATGCGCAAAAAGCACCTGCATGGGGTCATCGACTGTATGGTCGAGGTTTGGATTTCACCTGTAACCTTTCTCTTGACCCTCATTAACCGCAGTAACTATAGCATCAGCATCGCCCTGCGGCATCGAATTTATGCGCTGCACATTGCAGGCATACCAAACGCTGACGCATCCGTGACATAGCCATTGGGGACGTTCTTAAACGACTACCCAATGACTACTCTGTGGTGTCATCGTCCTCGGCAAGTTGGGGGAACACGGCGTCCTTGGGCATGGTGACCTTCGTCAGCGAGGTGAGCTTTTTGCTCAGCGACGTGTCCGTCTTGACCAGGTCGCTGGGCGTCACGATCTTGTAGCCGTCGGCGACAAGGCCGTCGATGATCTGCGGCAGCGCCTCGAGCGTCTGCTCGGCGCATTCGTCCCTATCGGTGAGCAGCACGATATTGCCCGGCGTCACCGAATCGAGCACCGTTGAGACCTGCTCGTCGGCACCGTTGAGCAGCCAGTCGCCCGAGTCAATATTCCACGAGACCACGGCGGAGACCAGGTCCATCGCATCAATCCAGTTTTGCTCGTCAAAGGCAGCGTAGGGAGCACGCAGCAGCATCGTCTTCACGCCGGTCGCCGACTTAATCGCATCGGTGCCTTTCGCGATCTGCTCGCGTACCGCCTCACGGTCCTGACCCTTGAGCGAATCGTCGCTGTAGCTGTTGGATCCGATCTCGCACCCGGCATCGACAATCGCCTTGGCCGTGGCAGGCGAGGCCTCGGCCGCATCGCCCGACAGGAAGAACGTCGCGGTGACGCCCTTTTCCTTGAGTACCTGCAAAATCTGCTTGGTCGCACCGCTCGGACCCTCGTCAAACGTCAGCGCCACGTACTTTTCGTTGCCCTTGGGCGCCACGCTGGCGCACGCAACGACGCAATCGGTGGCGGGCACAACCTCGCCGCGGTCCTGCGTCTTGCCCGACTGCTCACCGACCCACACCTCGGAGCGGCCCTGAACGCCCCACGTCTGCACATACTCGATAGCGCCCGTGCCCTCGACCTTGAGCTTGGGCTCGATAACCGTAGCCTGAATCTCGTGCTTCTCGTAGGTGTTACGGCCATCCTTGACCGTCACCTTCTCGCCGCCCTCAAGTTCGCGGCTATCCCATTTGCCCTGTTTTATGCGCTTGCCGTCCACCTTAACCGACAGCTTTTCGCCGCCATGGCGCTTGAGCACGCTGTCATCGACGGCCAGCAGGTCGCCTGCGTCGTAGGTATCGGTCAACTCCTGGTCGTCGATGAGATTCTGCAGCGTAGAGCCCACGCGCACCGCGGTCTTTTGCCCGTTGAGTTCCACGTCCACGCTGCGGTTGACGTAGCCCACGACGGCAGCGATAAACAGCACGAGCGCACAGCCCACGGCAATGAGCGCATAGGGCAGACGGGACGGTCGGCGCGGCGAGCGCCCGTTGCCGATGCGCGCGCTGCGGTCGCTAAACCCGCGGCTATGGTTG
>UQTN01000136.1 GCA_900543945.1 uncultured Collinsella sp.
AAACCCCCGTCGCGCTAAATCTATCAGCCAAAGTTCCCAATGGTGGTGCATAAGGGAGCGGGCCCGGCCACTAATAACCTTTTGAACGACTCTGCTTGCAGCCGGAGTGAAAAAGGTTATTAGTGGCCGGGCCCGCGACCGGTGGGACATGTACCCCCAATTAACTGTTCTTCATGACAATCGAATCCACGACATCGGCCACATTCTCGCAGCAGTCAGCACAGTACTCCAGGAAGGCGTACACGTCTCGCCAAGCGATGACCTCGAGCGGGTCCTTGCCGTTAACGTGCAGGTTGCGCATGGCGTTGATATAGAGCTCGTCGGCCTCGGACTCGATGGTGTTGATCTGGATGACGAGCTCGCGCAGCGTTTTGGACTTGCGGTAGTTGGGCAGCTCGACCATCAGGTCTTTCATGGCGCGGCAGGCGTCGGTCACCTTGTGGGCGATCACGATGGCATCGGGATGGATGCTCTGGATGTTGGTGAAGTAGACGCGCTGCACGACGCCCTCGATACGGTCGAGCACGGTGTCGAGCGAGCAGCTCATCAGGTTCAGGTCCTCGCGCTCAAGCGGGGTGATAAAGGCCGTGAGCAGGGCGTCCTCGAGCTCATGGTGCTTCATGTCGGCCGCATGCTCAATCGCATGCATCTTATCGAGCATGTCGTGGATCTGCGCGGGGTCAAAGTTCTCAAAAATCTTGGTGAGCAGCTCTGCGGCCTGGACGGCGAGGTCGGCGCAAGCGACGTAGTTGTCAAAGTAGAACGAATCGGGTTTCTTTGCCATGAGTGGGTCCTTTCGAGGCGAAGACGGGTGGGCGAAGTTTTGCGGTCCGGATGGACGCTCGGTGTGGCTAGAGGAACATCATGAACAGCTTGGCCATGACAAAGCTGATGAGTCCGCAGGCGGGGAAGGTGAAGAACCAGGTGAACATCATGTCCTTGACGACGCCGAAGTTGATGGCCGAGAGGCGTTTGACGGCACCGACGCCCATGATGGCGCAGGTCTTGATGTGCGTGGAGGACACGGGGATGCCGGTAAGGGTGGCAAGCAGCAGGTTCGCGGCGCCCGCCAGGTCGGCGGAGAAGCCCTGGTACTTTTCGAGCTTGACCATGCTCTGGCCAACGGACTTGATGATGCGCTCGCCGCCCACGCTGGTGCCAATGCCCATGGTGGCCGAGCATAGCAGCATAATCCAGATGGGGATGCCGGCATCGCCGACGCTCGTCTGGCCGCTGGCAAAGGCCACGCCTAAAAAGAGCACGCCGATGAACTTCTGTCCATCCTGCGCGCCGTGCATAAAGCTCATGGCCGCAGCGCTCGCGATCTGAGCGTATTTAAAGAAGACATTGGCACGTCGCCTGTTGGCGGCGGCGAAAAGAATCGAGACGAGCTTGCACAGGACCCAGCCCATGACAAAGCCCAGACCGATGGAGAGCGCCAGGCCGTAGATGACCTTCATCCACTCGTGGACGTTGACGCTGCTCGCACCGCCGAGGGCGATGGCGGCACCGGTCAGGCCGGCGATAAGGCTGTGGCTTTGCGAGGTGGGGATGCCAAAACGCGACGCTGTGGCGCCGTAGACGACGATGGAGAACAGTGCCGCGCAGAGGCACGCGAGTGCCATGGTGCTGTTTCCGCCAAAGTCGACAATATGGGAGATGGTGTTGGCGACGCTCGCGTTAAAGTGCGTCATGATGAGCACGCCAAGGAAGTTGAATGCGGCACTCATGAGAATAGCGGCGCGGGCGGGCATGCAGCGCGTGGTGACGCAGGTCGCGATGGCGTTGGGTGCGTCGGTCCATCCATTGACGAAGATGGCGCCGAGCGCGAGGATCACGGTGACGGCAAGGACTGGGTTCGACACAAGTTGGCCGAGGAAGGTTGAGAACGTTACGTCCATATATGGGCTTTCTCGAAGTTTGCAGGCACGTTACAGAAACATGATAAATCGTATCACCTCCTGCGGGTTTCTTTACCGAGTTCTGATGGGAGCAGTGAATTTTTTGGCACTAAAAATGAATATTAGCCCTGTTGACCGTGGGTGTTCTTTTTGCTAACACACCATGAGGACACGTGCGCGCGCCCCAACACCCCAAAACCACAGTCTGTTCGCTTTACAATATGCAAACATGCGTTCGATAATAGGAGGCATGGAATATCGACAGACAGACGGCAAAACTCGGCGCGTGCACAAGCAGTATGTGGACGTCGTGGCTCGCATTCTCGCGGGCGGACAGGTTGTGCCGGTTACCGTCTGCTGGGTTGACGGTCGCTGCTTTACGATTGACGAGATTGTCTCGTCCACCGGTTTTGGCCTGACGGTTCACGGCATTCGTACGGCGACTTATAAGGTTCGTTTTGGCGGACATGCGACCGAACTGTATCTGGAAGAACAGGCACGCGAGCGACCGGATGGCTCGCAGACTCATCTGATGCGTTGGTGGGTGTGGGCGTTCGACCGAACACTCGAGAGCGAGCGCCGCAGGTAAGAACGCGTGGCGTTCGGGTACAATGGCAGGAAACTTGTCAGCTACGGCGCCGTCGCGGTGCTTTTTGAAAGGACGAAATTATGAACGATATCCAGGGCTATCAGAATGGCCCCATCGAGACCGGCGCAAGCCGTGCCAAGGAGATGTCGCCGCGCGCGTACAACCTTGTCATGTCTGCTCTGATCTTTTTGGGCTTTTGCGCCATGGGCGCCGGTGCTTACTTTACGAGCACCATGTCGTTTGCGCGCATGATGATGAGCGGCGCCGCTTTGCCGCTGGTCTTTGGCTCATTTATTTTGACCATCGTCGGCATGGTCATGATGTCGGCCGCCGCGGGCAAGCAGTCTGTGGGCCTGTCCCTCGTGGGTTACGTGGTCTTTGCGAGCACTTTTGGCCTGACCGCGTCATTTGGCCTTGCCAACTACGACCTGCCCACCATCAACACTGCCTTTATCGCCACGGCCGCCATCACCTTTGTCTTTGGCGCTTTGGGCGTGACGTTCCCCAAGTTTTTCCAGCGCGTATATGGCATCGGTTTTGGCATTCTGCTCGCCACTATTCTGGTTGAGATCGTGCTGATGTTCATGGGCGTCTCGCAGACCATCACCGATCTGATCGTGATCGTGGTGTTCGCCGGTTTTATTGGCTACGACACCTATGTGGCCACGACGGTGCCACCCACGCTGCCCAACGCCGTGCTCATGGCGTCCAACCTGTTCGTGGATATCATCAACGTGTTCCTGCGTATCCTGAATATCCTTGGTCGTCGCGACTAGCGGCGAGTTGCAGCGGTGCTTGCCGCGTGCGTAAATCAATGCGAAAGGCGGTCCTTCGGGGCCGTCTTTTTTGTACGTGGCGGGGTATCATGGATGGGAAAAACCGAAAGCGGCAGCGACAGGAAAGGTGACCACTCATGGCAGATGTCGACAACAGGAACCGTAACCGCAGGCCCAACCGCGCGGGACAGCCCAACCCCAAGCGTGAGGCTCGCGCAAAGGCCGCCGAGCGCCACGTGGCGGCTGTGTCCGAGGCGTGTGCCAAGGATATCGAGCGCTCGCTTGCCGGCGTTCGCGAATTCGACGGTATGCCTGCCGGCTTTGTCGCGGCGATGAAGGCCAAGGCCCAAGCGGCTGCGGTTGCCGAAGAGCAGGTCGCCGAGGACGTCGAGAACGCGGAGACTGCCGAGGTCGAGGCGGCGCCCGAGCCCGTCGAGGAGCCTGCCGAGGAAATCGCCGAAGCTGAGTCCGCGCCTGCTGAGGAGCCCGCTCCGGTCCTGCCCGAGGTCACTGTGCTTGATGCCTCCGCCACGCAGGCAATCCTCGATAACGGTCGCGGCTATGCGCAGTTCTGCGACATGGCCGTGCTCGCCTTTGCCTCGTTTACCAATCCGGGCGGTGGATATATTCAGGGTTATCTGGGCCAGGAGGCCACGCTGTGCGCCGATTCGTATCTGTACAACGTTCTTGATAAGCAGCGTAAGTGGTACGGCGAGAACCGTCGCCGCAACATCAACTGCGAGCTCTATCGTAACCGCGCCCTGGTGGTGCCTGCGGTGCGCTTCGACCGCAACCACGTGCATGCATACGCCGATGTGATCGTGGCCGCCGCGCCCAATGCCAAGCGCGCACGCCAGGAGTACCGCGTGAGCGACGATGCGCTGCTGGACGCTCTGCGCGACCGTATCCGCTTTGTGCTCGCCATCTGCGACGAGCTGGGTCGCGAGAAGCTCGTGCTGGGCGCATGGGGTTGCGACAACAACGGTTTTGATGCCGAGGCCGTGGCCGAGCTCTTCCGAAAGGAGCTCGCATCGGGCGACTTTAAGGTCAAGCAGGTCTTCTTTGCTGTGCCCTCTACGCGCTGGGACGAGGACTTCGCCAAGTTCGAGCACGTGTTGGCAAGCTTCCCCGAGTGCAACGAGGAGTCCTATGCCCAGGTTGCCGCCCGCGCTGCGGCCGCCCGTGCCGCCGAGCAGGCTCAGGCCGCTGCCGAGGACGATGAGGATGACGACGACTGGCGCAAGTACCTGTAAACGGTGCTCGTGATGCGATATACCGAGCCGACGGGAGAGGCTGCTCCTGTCGGCTTTTTATTGAGTGGTGAGCTTACGATGAAAAACGTTCTGTGCTTTGGTGACAGCAACACCTATGGTTACGATCCGGCGGGCATGCGCGACGGTACCGCGGTGCGCTATGCGCAGGATGTGCGCTGGTGTGGCGTGGTCCAACGTGACTTAGGCGAGGGCTGGCATGTAATTGAAGAAGGCCTCAACGGCCGCACGACGGTACGCGACGACATGTGCCATCTGGACACTAACCTCAACGGCATTCGCGCGCTTCCGATGCTGCTCGAGGCTCATAAGCCGCTGGACGC
>UQTN01000137.1 GCA_900543945.1 uncultured Collinsella sp.
CCCCTTAGGAGTCGCCCTTGCATGAGCTGCTTATGTACGGCTGTTACTCGGCGTCGTGGTGGCGGCGGGGCTTGCGGCCTCCGTTGTCGCCGGGACGGCGCGGACGGTCACTGCGCTCGGAGCGCTCGCGTCGCGAACGCTCACGGCGCTGGAAGTGCTCGCCGTCGCCCTCGGAGGCACCCTCGGTGCGAGCCGGAGCCTCGGGCTTGTCGAGACGATCGAGCGAGATCTTGCCGCGATCGTCGACCTCGATGACGACGACCTTGACCTCGTCGCCCACGTTGAGGACGTCCTCGACCTTCTCCACGCGGCCCTTGGCAACGCGGGAGATGTGCAACAGGCCGTCCTTACCGGGCAGCAGGTTGACGAAGGCGCCGAAGGGCTGGATGGAGACTACGCGACCGGTGTACTCCTCGCCAGGCTCGGGAACCTTGATGATGAGCTTGATGCGCTCGACGGCCTGGTCGACGGACTCGCCGGTGCCGCCGACAAAGACGGTGCCGTCCTCCTGGATGTCGACCGAAGCGCCGGTCTCGTCCTGGATGCCGCGGATGACCTTGCCGCCGGAACCGATGACGTCGCGGATCTTGTCAGTCGGGACCTGGATGGAAACGATGCGCGGAGCGGTGCTGCGCGTGGTGTGGCGCGGCTCGGGGATCACATCGAGCATCTTCTGCAGGATGAAGGCGCGACCCTCCTTGGCCTGCTGCAGAGCGCGGGCCAGAATGTCGAAGGTAAGGCCAGTGGCCTTATTGTCCATCTGCAGAGCGGTAATGCCCTCGGTGGTGCCGGTGACCTTAAAGTCCATGTCGCCCAGGAAGTCCTCGAGACCCTGGATATCGGACAGGACCACGGTCTTGCCCTCCTCCTGGATCAGGCCCATGGCGATACCGGAGACCGGGCGCTTAATGGGCACGCCGCCGTCCATAAGGGCGAGCGTGGAGCCGCAGGTCGAAGCCATCGAAGAGGAGCCGTTGGACTCCATGACCTCGGAGACGACGCGGATCGCGTAGGGGAACTCGTTCTCGTCGGGGAGCACCGGAAGCAGGGCGCGCTCGGCCAGGTTGCCATGGCCGATCTCGCGGCGCTTGGGGCTGCCCATACGGCCGGTCTCGCCGGTGCAGAACGGCGGGAAGTTGTAGTGGTGCATGTAGCGCTTGCCCTCGGTGGGCTCGATGGTATCCAGACGCTGGCCCTCGTTGAGCATGCCGAGCGACAGGACGGAGAGCACCTGCGTCTGGCCGCGCTGGAACAGGCCGGAGCCGTGAACGAGCGGCAGGTAGTTGTCCTTCACCATGATGGGACGGATCTCATCGGCGGCACGACCGTCAACGCGCTCACCGGTCTCGACGACCATGGTGCGCATAGCCTTCTTCTCGAGCTTCTTGAGCGCCACGGGGATCTCGCGCTCCCAAGCGGCCTGCTCCTCCTCGGTAAACTCGGCACGGATGGACTCCTTCAGAGCCTCGACCTTACCGATGCGGGAAAGCTTGTCGGCGTCGCGCAGGGCAGCGGCCATCTCGTCGTAGTGGGCGAAGATGCGCTCCTGGACCTCCTCGACGGGCTGGTCGAGCGGGTACTCCTTCTTGACGATAGCGCCGTTAACCTGCTCCCACTCGGCGACGAACTCGTCTTGGGCCTGGCAGAAGGCGGCGAGGGCCTCCTGACCAAACTTCATAGCGGCGAGCATGTCGTCCTCGGAGATCTCCTCGGCACCGGCCTCGACCATCGAGATGAAGTCGGCAGAGCCGCCCAGCTCCAGGTCCAGGTCGGAGTTCTCGCGCTCCTCATAGGTGGGGTTGACGATAAACTCGCCGGTCTCCACGTTGCGGCCGATGCGCACGCAGGCAAGCGGACCCTCGAAGGGCACGCCGCCGAGCGTCATAGCCAAAGAGGCGCCCATGACGTTGATGACGTCGAAGGGGTTGACCTGGTCGGCGACGAGCGAGGTGGCGACGATGTGCACCTCGTTGCGGAAGCCGTCCGGGAAGCTCGGGCGGATCGGGCGGTCGATCATGCGGGCCGTGAGCGTGGCCTTCTCGCTGGGACGGCCCTCGCGCTTGAGGTAGCCACCCGGGATACGGCCGGCAGCGTACATCTTCTCGTTGAAGTCGACGGTCAGCGGGAAGAAGTCGTAATTCTTGCGCTCCTTGGAGACGACCACGGTGTCGAGCATCGTGGTGTCGCCCTGCTTGACCAGGCAAGCGCCGGTGGCCTGCTTGGCAAGCTCGCCGGACTCGAAGGTGTAGGTCTTACCGTACAGCTCAAAGGTCTTGGATACGAGTGTCATTGTTCTCCTTTACCCCACAGGCCCCTTGCCTGCGGGCTTCTCATGTGACGCGGGCCCCCTGCCCCCGCCACGCTTCAGAGCGTGATTGTTCACGCCCTTACACAAAAAGAGCGCCCCGCTGCGCAGGACGCTCTTAGCATGTACAAATCCGTTACTGGATGTTGTCGCGGATGCCCAGAGCCTTGATGAGCTCACGGTACTCGACGATGTCGTTCTTCTTGATGTAGGAGAGAAGACGACGACGACGGCCGACGAGCATGAGCAGGCCACGACGGGTGTGGAAGTCCTTCTGGTGGGACTTCATGTGCTCGGTCAGCTCCTTGATGCGCTCGGACAGGATGGCGACCTGAACCTTGGGGTTACCGGTATCGACCGGGGAGTTACCGAACTGGGCGGTCAGCTCCGCCTTGCGCTCTTTGGAAACAGTCATTGTTTCACCTTTCGTTTCGCGTCGCCCGCGGGCGACTCCATTCGCCTCGGACTGGGAAGCCGCCGGTGGAGCGAACATCCAAGGTCGAGGTACCAACAGGTCGGTATGTTATCACAAGCGGCGCGAGCCTGCGCATCATCACCGACCCAACATGAATTCCATCGCACGGAGGCGCTGGTCGGTATGCGTCGCCGCCCACACATGCGAAAGCCCGAGCAAGAACGCCGCCGTATGCGGGTCAATTCGCTCGGCCATGAGTGCATCGAACGTCATGGACATGAGGGCGCGCAGCCATGCAACCTCGCCGGTTGAGACCAACTCAGCGCCCGGAACGCTCGACGCACAAGAGCCGCACATGAGGCCGCCCGCCTGGGCCGAAAAATACGACAGCATGGGGTCTCCGCACAGCACGCAGGCCGAGAAATCGGGTCGGTAACCAACGTGCGACAGCAATTTAAAGACAAAGGCCGCCACGAGCAAATCCATATGTGCCGAGTCGAGCCCGCTGCCGACAAGCGCGAGCGCACGCTGCGTGATGGCAAAGGTAAATGGATCCTCGGCATCCTCGAACGAGCACACGCGCGCAACCTCGGCAATCGCGCTGGCGGCACAGGTCGTCTCGTAATCGGGCGCGGCGCCGAGCGGCGCCTCCATAAGCTCCGCCTGAGAAACCACGTCGAGCGACCGCCCATGCGCGAGCAGCATATCGACGGTACAGAAGAGCTCGCAGCGGGCCGCAAGGCGACCGCCAGGCTTACGCGCGCCCTTAGCCACGGCACGCACCTGCCGTCCCCGTTCGTCGAGCATCGTCAAGATCAGGTCGGTTTCCTTGAGCTTCGTCTTGTCGAGGACGAGCACCTTTGTGCGATATGTGCGAGAGCCTGCCATGAACGCCGAGGCTTAATCTTCGGCATTGTAGCCAAAGCGGCGGATCTGCGCCTCGTCATCGCGCCAGCCGGCCTTGACCTTCACGTCGAGCTCCAAAAAGACCTGAGTGCCAAAGATACGCTCAAGATCGCGACGGGCGTCGATGCCGATATGTTTGATCATCTCGCCGCCCTTGCCGATGATGATGCCCTTTTGGCCCTCACGCTCGACGTAAATGGTGGCGTGCACGCGCAGCACCTTCTTAGTCTGCTCGAGCGCGTCACAGATGACGCCCACGGAGTGAGGAATCTCGTCGCGGGTGCGACGCAGGACCTTCTCGCGCACAAACTCGGCCACGAGGGTCTCGTCGGACGCGTCGGTGCCCATGTCCTCGGGGAACCAGCGCGGGCCCTCGGGCAAAAAGCGAGCGACGGTCTCGATAAACGCATCGACGTTGAAGTTCTTGACTGACGACGTCACGATCTCGTCGTCGTATTCCATAAGCTCGTGAGCGGCCTTGAGCTGCTCCATGACCTGTGCGGGGTCGGCCTCATCAGCCTTGGTAAGCACCAGAACCTTCTTGGAACGAGCGCTCTTGACGCGCTCTGCGACCCAGACGTCTCCCCTGCCAATCGGCTTGGTGGCATCAATCAAAAACGCGACAACGTCTACGTCATCGAGCTCAAACAGGGCACTCTTATTAAGCTCGGAACCCAGGCCGTCCTTGGGCTTGTGGATACCCGGCGTGTCAACAAAGACCAGCTGGTAACCGGGGCGGTTGACTACGGCACGCATACGGCGGCGGGTCGTCTGGGCCACCGGAGAGGTGATGGCGACCTTCTTGCCGTAACAAGCGTTGAGCAGCGTGGACTTGCCGGCGTTGGGGCGACCGACCAGGGCCACAAAGCCGCTGCGGAAACCGGGTTCCACGTCGCCAAAACCCGCGAGGCTCTCATCCTCGTCGCACAGGGCATCGAGTTCCTCGTCGCTCATACCCTCAAACGGGTCGAACTCCTCGACCTCGTCAAACGTATCGGCACCTTCAGCCTCATCTAGGACCTCGTCATCCAAAACCTCATCGGTAGGCTGCATATTGTCGGACATGGGAATCCCTTTCTAAATAAGGTCGAGCGCGTGGGCAAAGACAAGCAAGCCCACGATCGCGGCGGTAATGGAAAGAACGTACACAGAGGCAGCGGCGATATCCTTCGCGCGCTTGGCCAGCGGATGCAGCTCCTGGGTCGCCA
>UQTN01000138.1 GCA_900543945.1 uncultured Collinsella sp.
GGCGGCAGCCACCTCGGCATCGGCCTCGGCGCGCATCTGCTCAAGCTGCGCCGCCGCGGTCTCACGCGCCTCGACAGCGTCGGCCTCGGCAGCCTTCTTGCCCGCCTCGACATCCTCCAGCGAACCTTGCAGCTCCTCAACATCAGCCTCGGCCATCTGCGCGCGTTGCATCAGCGCCAGCTCGCGCGTCTTGGCCTCGTCCAGCTCGTCGGCCAAATCATCGCGCTCGTCGGTCAACGCGTGCGCCTGCACCTTCCAAGACTTGACCTGCCCCTGCAGCTCCTCGATCTGCTCGCGCGCCTCGGCCAGCGCCTGCTCGGCATCGAGCTGGGCCTGCGTGACCTCCTCCACAAACACGCGCCGGACCTCGACGTCGGGCAGGTCGGGGCTATCGACCTGCTCCTCCTTAATCTCCTTAATAAACTTGGGCGCCACCGGCGCGTGTTGCACGCTCTCGAGCTCCTGCAGGTTGCGCTCGTCATCGGTCAGGCTCTTAAAGACGGTGTAGTTGTTGATGAGGTTGGTGTACATCTGCACCATGTACTCGTCATCGAACGCCAGTGACTGCTGCTGCACGTCGATGTTGTAGCCCACCTTGTCGTAGCGCTCCATAAACTGCCACAGCTGGTAGCACTTGCGGTAGTTGGGGTCCTTCATGATGAGGTTGGTGCGCTGGATGGGGCTGCGGACCGCACTGCAACCGTTCATAATCTGGCAGAACGACGCGCCACGCAGCGCCATGACCAGACGGCGCACGCGGTCGATGCGCATAAAGACGTCCATGTTGTCGGCGTCGTTCTCGGCAAAGCTCTGGCGGTTTTTGACCGTCATCTCGACGTTGTACTCGATTTCTTCGTACGCATCGTCGATCTTGCTGTGCATCTTAAAGCGGTTGCGGATCTCGTTGCCCGTAGACCAAAAGATCACGTCGGTGCGCTTGTCCACAAACGTCAGCAGGCGCTGAATCAGGTGGTAGATAAAGCGGTTCTCGTACAGGTCGTAGGTCTCGACGGTATTGACGTTGAGGATGCGCGTGGGATGGACGCCGCCATCGTCGCTCGGCGCCAGGAACTGCGTGTTCTGGCTCAGGTGACGGACGCTGTCGGCGCTGACCTTTTTGGCGAGTGAGACCGGCACCACCTCTTCCTCGGTGGTGATAAAGCGGCGCGGCTTTTCGATAATGGTATTGATGGCGTCGAGCGAGTCCTCGATCATGCTGATCCATTCCTCGTCCACCACCTTGACGAGCTCCTCGCGCTGCTGCTCGATCGTGGTGCCCGAGGCCTGCGCCATCTCAAACAGATAGCGAAAGTAGCGGCTGTCCTCCTGGATGGGCTCCATCTGCTCGGAGAAGCTGGTATAGAGGTCCTGAATGGTCTCGGACATGGGTTACTCCATAGGTTGGATCGATCGGAAAGGGACGGGGCGACATCACGCCGCCCCGCACTTACGCCATTAGTAGAAGTTCTGGATCCGCTGCAGGTACATGACGGAATCGGGCAGGCCGCCCTCGCCAAAGGTCTTCTCGATGTACTCGATCAGGCCCTTCATCTCGTCGCGCACAAAGCTCACGTTCATGGACTCAAACTTCTTGAGCACCTTGCGGGCGATGATGTAGTCCATGCCGCCCAGCTCGGTGCCGCCGCACGCCACGTACACGGGGATAAAGTCGTACATCTGCTTGATGATACGGTTGCCAAAGGCCAGCTTAAAGCGGGTCTGCAGGTACTGGTCCAGCTTGTGCATCTTCTGGAGCAGCTCGTCGTCGATTACGTACTCGACCTTGGCCTTTTGGAACAGATACTGCAGGTGGTCGGCCGTCACGTGCACGCGCTCGTGCGGCTCGCATTCAAACGCGTCGGCGCGCTCGTTGAGCTCGATGGGGATCGCACGGTCGTACACCTTGTCCGTGATGGTAAAGGTGGAGTCGTCGTTGTTGGCGGTGCCGATAAACCACAAGCTGTCGGGAATGGTGAGCTTGCCGTCGTGCAGGGCCTTGGGGTCGGCGGCCCACTGGGTGGGCACCAGGTCGAGCACCCACTCGTCGTGGCTGGGCATCTCGAGCACCGACAGAATCTCGGCAAAGTAGTACTCCACGCGGGCGAGATTCATCTCGTCGAGCACGATCATGGACGGGTCCTGGCGAAGGCCTGCCTCGTACACGGCGCGCAGGAACTCGGTCTCGTTAAAGCGCTTGGAAAACTCGTTGAAGTAGCCCAGCACCTCGGTGCGGTCGCGGAAGCTCGGCTGCACCGAAACGATGGTCGCGGGGTTGTCCAAGTAGCGGCTAAAGCTGTAGGGCAGCGACGTCTTACCGGTACCCGAGATGCCCTCCAGGATCAGCAGCTTGGAGGCGGCCATGCCGGCCACAAAGCGGCGGATGATCTCGGGCGTGTAGTAGAGCTTCATCTGGCTGCATGCAAACGCGCGGAAGCTGTCGACAAAGTCCTCCAGCGAGATGGCATCGTCGTAGACAGGCGATTCCCAGTCGCGGTACTTAAGGTCCACAAGGGACAGCTTGGGGAAGCGGTTGGCCTGGGCAATCTCCTTTTCCTCGGCAAGGGTCTTGGCCTCAACGGTGGCTTTGGCCATGGCGGCCGCGGCGTCCTTGACGCCCTCGCCATCGAGCGCGAGCGATGCGTTGCCCGACATGACGGCCGTCGCCGCTGCGCCCTCGCCAGCAGCCGCACCGGCGCCCGCAGCGGCGCCCACCACGTTGCCCACCGTGGGCAGGTGGTCGTCGGCCAGGGCCGAGGCACCCACGTACGGAATCTGCTTGGTGCCGCCCATGGCATTGACCTTGAGCGCCAGCAGCTTGTTCTTCTCGTCCATGAGGTCGAGCACCTGCTTGTTCAGGCGGCCGATCTCGCGATAGAGCGCCTTGTTGGACGTGTCGTCGCGATGCAGGCGACGGTTGATGCGGTAGTGGTGGATCAGAATGGCCACAATCAGCACGGGGACTGCGATGAGCATGGCAAACAGAATGACCGCGCCGATCTTGCCCACCAGGTCAAACGTGGTGAAGTAGGTCATAAAGATGTTGAAGTACTCAACCCAGCCAAACACCAGCAGGTTAAGGATGGAGCTCACAACGGCAACGACGTTGTAGACAACCTTTGCCAGCAGCTCCCAGGCAAATCCCAGAAACTCACTCACCGTCGGTACCCTCCTGCTTGGTCGCGTTCATCGCCGCCTCGGCCTCGGCCTTTAAACGACGAGCTTCCTCGAGCTTGGCCTCGGCCTGGGCAAGCTGCTCGGCGGCGTTATCGGCCGTGACGGTAGTGTCACCCTTGCCCTCGGCG
The DNA here is from genome assembly GCA_900543945.1 of uncultured Collinsella sp. Taxonomy (GTDB): domain Bacteria; phylum Actinomycetota; class Coriobacteriia; order Coriobacteriales; family Coriobacteriaceae; genus Collinsella. Next base: position 3,303 of record UQTN01000138.1, read on the forward strand.
TCCACGATGGCAGCCGCGGCGGCCAGGCGGTCCTCCTCGGCCATAGCGCGCTTGAGGTTCATGCCCACCACGATGAGGTGATACACCTGGTAGATAAAGAACAACAGCATGGGCAGCACAATCACAATGAGGAAGCCCATGGAGCTGGACAGGAAGTCCATGACCTTGCCCATCTGCGGCAACGCAAACACGTACTTGCCCACGATGTCGCCGTCACTAATGATGTGCGTATCGGCCACGTCGTTGTTGTCGCCCTTGGTGGTAAAGCTGCGCATGCCGTTGACCTCGTCGATGGCGGCGATGCGGTGCGTGTTGAGCGCGTACTCGTTGTCGATGATGGTATGGAACGTCACGATGTCGCCCACCTCGAGCTTGGAGGTGTCGCACTTTTTGATGACGATGAGGTCGCCCTTGTTAAACGTGGGCGCCATGGAGTCGGACTGTACGGCGAGCGGGGTGAAGCCGGCGATGTCCGAGACGCTGCCGTCCTCGCGCGTGGCGAGCGTGGTAAACGCGTACAGGGCCGCCACCAGGATGATGATCCACATGACGACGCTCAGTGCGATGGATGCGGCCTTTTTAACAGATTGCATGATGTCCCTTACTACCGTGTCTGACTAGGTCGTGCGCGGCCCGATGGCCGCCGTGCATATCTACTGTTCCTCGATGCCCTCAAAGCGCATCGAAACCGAATAGTTAGCTCCCTTTAGCATATTAGTGCAATTTGGGTCCGTTCCCTCGAGCCATATGCGAACGGTTACCGGCTTGTCCGTATCTTTTATTAGGTCGAACATGTCGCTGGCCGCGTTCGCTACTCCCGAGTCGAGCCCAAAGACGGTGGCCGCACCAGACGAGCCCCCGCCTCCGTTGGGGTTGTAGACCCAGGTGTGGCCGTCGGCGGTAAAGCTCATGCGCATGGCGCTGGCCATGCCCTGCGTGTCGGAGCTAAATCGCGTGCCGGACGCGCCACCGTCGCCGTCCTGCCCGGTCAGGCGAACGCGCAGGTCCGTACTGCTCATAAAGTGCAGCGTGAACTCCAAGTAGGCGCCGGTCGCGGAGTCGGCGGTGGAGCCGTCCTCGAAGGTAAAAGTCTGGTAGTCGCTCGTGGTGACGGGCTTGAGCCTGGATGCATCGATGTCCACGCCCTTTTCGCTGGCGATGCGTGCCGAGATCTGGTCGAAGCCCAGGCTGTGCACGTACTCTTCGAACGCGGCATGCTCGTCCAGGTCAAAGCGCAGCGAGCCGTCGGCATTGGCGTCGATCATGAGCATGCGGGTCTTGGCGCTATCGGCGATGGAGAACCAGGCGAACGTTGCCATGGCTATCGCCACCAGCGCAAATAACACCAGCACCACGGTGGTGGTGAGCTTGCGGCGCAGGTCGGTGTCGACAGGCGCGGTGGCGCTGGCGGGCCGGGGTGCGCCGACGGTGGCTGAGCGGCGGTCGCCGGTGGTCGGTCGGCGATCGTCTGGCGTAACACGTGCCATTATGCC
>UQTN01000139.1 GCA_900543945.1 uncultured Collinsella sp.
GGAGCAACGCTACTTCACGACCAAAATGTCGCAGTCGGTGTTGCGCAGCAGGAACGTCGAAATTGAACCCAGCAGCGCATACTTGATCGAGGACAGGCCGCGGGCGCCGCAGAGCACCAGGTCGGGCTTAACCACGTCGAGCATCTCGTCCTTGAGCGTCTCGCGAATGCGGCCGGCGCGAATCATGACTTCGACCTCGGGAATGTCGGGATTGGCCTTGGCCTCTTCGAGCTGCTTGGCGATGGAGTTCTTAAATGCCTCCTCTAGGCCGTTGACCAGATCGACCGGATAGGAACCGGCGCTCTCGAGCGCCGTGGAATCGATAACGTGGCCGATAATCAGCTTGGCGCCGTTGTTCGCGGCGACCTTGATGGCGCGTGCGAGCACAAAATCCTGCTGCTCAGTACCGTCGAGTGAAACAAATACCTTGGTGTAGCCCTCGTTCATGGTTTCCTCCTTGGTCTATCGCACGGGCGCGGGGCTCGTGCATCGGGCGGGCGCGGGCGCGTTGGCCGCCGGACACTTTATCTTGTTGCAGTTATACCCAAGGATTTCGGTTTAACTGCTCGCAATTCTGTGAACGGGCGAGTTTTTTGGTAAGGGTAGGCGCGGTCGCACCGCCAACGGTTGATAATGGGACATCGCCCGCATCGTCCGCAGAACATCTACCGGCGGGTGTCTAACGAGGGGGTCCCTTTGGATATTATCGAGCTTCTAAAATCTGCCTTCATGGGCCTGGTCGAGGGCATCACCGAATGGCTGCCCGTTTCGTCGACGGGTCACATGATCTTGGTGGACGAGTTCGTCAAGATGAACGTGAGCGAGACGTTCTGGAATATGTTCCTGGTCGTGATTCAGCTCGGCGCCATTCTGGCCGTCTGCGTGCTGTTCTTCCATGAACTCAATCCGTTCTCGCCCAGCAAGGGCAAGGAGGGCCGTCGCGACACCTGGGTGCTGTGGGGCAAGATTGTGCTCGGTTGCATTCCTGCGGCGGCGATCGGCCTGCCGCTCAACGACTGGATGGAGGAGCATTTCTACAATGCTCCCGTCGTGGCGCTGGCGCTCATTGTGTACGGCGTGCTGTTTATCGTGATCGAGAACTGGCGCGCAAACAAGCGCGAGGAAATGGCCGTTGCCGGTTCGTTTGGTTCGCGTGCTGTGGTGTCGGGTGGACGTCCCGCCGGTGCGCATTTTGCGGCGCCCGCCACGGCTACCGCTGAGGATGAGGACGATGACGAGAATCTGGACTTTGGTTCCATCGCCACGCTCGAGGATCTAAGCTGGAAGACTGCGCTGGGTATCGGCTGCTTCCAGGTGCTTTCGCTGGTGCCTGGTACGTCTCGCTCCGGTTCTACCATCATCGGCGGCCTGCTTTTGGGCTGCACGCGCTCGGTGGCGTCTAAGTTTACGTTCTTCCTGGCTATTCCCGTTATGTTTGGCGCGAGTGCGCTCAAGCTGGTCAAGTACTTCATCAAGGGCGGCACGTTCGGCACCAACGAGATCGCCATCTTGGGCGTGGGCTGCGTTGTGGCCTTTGTGGTTTCGCTCATCGCCATCAAGTGGCTCATGGGCTTCGTCCGCCGTCACGACTTCAAGTGCTTCGGCGTCTACCGCATCATCCTGGGCATCGTAGTGCTCGCATACTTCTTCGTTCTGGAGCCCATGCTCGGCCTGTAACTTGGTTGACGCTGCGCGGCGGCCAGAGCGACAACTTGTCATTCAAAGAGGGCGGCATGACCAAAAGGTCTATGCCGTCCTCTTTTTTGGGCGATGGGGCGGGCCTGACGGCGGCGCACGGAGTCGTGGTGTGATTTGCGTCGGTGTCCGCGCGGCTCGGTATACTGGTACGGCTCAAACTATGGCGCTGCCCGCAGGCGCGCCGTCTGTCAGATGAGGAGTCGCCCATGACCCAGCCCTTGCCCTGGGAAAAGAACGCCGCGGTGCCCGTGCCGCCCGCGCCGGAACCCGTGCCGCTCGATGCATACACCGCCCCCGCTGCGCCGGAGCCCGAGCTCGTTCCGCTCGACATCTACGACGCTCCCGCGCCGGCGCCCAAGCCCGCCAAGCCGCTCGTCGATATCGATAGCCTTAACCCCGCCCAGCGCGAGGCGGTCCTGACCACCGAGGGCCCGCTGCTGGTCCTTGCCGGTGCTGGCTCGGGCAAGACCCGCGTCCTGACCTTCCGCATCGCTCATATGCTCGGCGACCTGGGCGTTAAGCCTTGGCAGGTTCTTGCCATCACGTTTACCAACAAGGCCGCTGCCGAGATGCGCGAGCGTCTGGCGGCACTCATCCCCAGCGGCACTCGTGGCATGTGGGTGTGCACCTTCCATGCCATGTGCGTGCGCATGCTGCGCGAGGACGCCGACCTGCTGGGCTATACCGGTCAGTTCACCATCTACGATGACGACGACTCAAAGCGCATGGTGCGCGACATTATGCAGGCGCTCGGCATTGAGCAAAAGCAGTTCCCCATCAACATGATCCGCAGCAAGATCAGCTCGGCCAAAAACGCCATGATCGGGCCCGAGGACATGCTCAAATCCGCTGACAGCCCCAATGACAAAAAGGCCGCGCAGGTCTACTTGGAGCTGGAGCGCCGCCTGCGCGCCGCCAACGCGATGGACTTCGACGACCTGCTCGTGCGCACGCTCGAGCTGCTGCGCACCCGCCCCGAGGTGCTCGATAAGTACCAGGAGCGCTTCCGCTACATTAGCGTCGACGAGTATCAGGACACCAACCACGTCCAGTACGAGATCGCCAACCTGCTGGCCGCCAAGTACCAAAACCTTATGGTCGTGGGCGACGACGACCAGTCCATTTATAGCTGGCGTGGCGCCGACATCACCAATATCCTGGACTTTGAGCAGGACTTTAAAAACTGCAAGACCGTCAAGTTGGAGCAGAACTATCGCTCCACGGGTCACATCCTGAGCGCCGCCAATGCCGTGGTGCGTCACAACTCGCAGCGCAAGGACAAGCGCCTGTTTACGGCCGAGGGCGATGGCGAGAAGATTCAGGCTTTCCAGGCAAGCGACGAGCGCGACGAGGGTCGCTGGATTGCCGGCGAGATCGAGAAGCTGCATGCCAAGGGTACGAGCTACGACGATATCGCCGTGTTCTACCGCACCAACGCCCAGTCGCGTATTCTCGAAGATATGTTCCTGCGCGCGGGCGTGCCCTACAAGATCGTGGGCGGCACGCGATTCTTCGACCGTGCCGAGATCCGCGACGTCATGGCCTACCTCAAGATGATCGTGAACCCGGCCGACGAGATGAGCGTCAAGCGCGTCATCAACACGCCACGTCGCGGCATCGGCTCCACCTCGATTCAAAAGATCGAGCAGCTGGCGCGCGACAACCGTTGCTCGTTCTTCCAAGCCTGCGAGATCGCGTGCGCCGAGACGGGCATGTTTAGCGCCAAAGTCCGCAATGGCCTGTCGAGCTTTGTGTCGCTGGTGCGCGAGGGCCGCCGCATGGACGGCGAGCTCAAGGACGTCGTCGAGATGATTGTCGATAAGACGGGCCTGCTGCAGGCGTTTCGCGCCGAAGGCACCATGGAGTCCGAGAGCCGCGCTGAGAACATCCAGGAATTCCTGGGCGTCGCCGCCGAATTTGAGGAGACGCACGAGGATATCGAGGGCACGCTCGAGAGTCTAGAAGAGCTGCGCGCAGCCGGTGTTGCCGACGTGCCTGCCGGCGCCGAGTCCGAGCCCGTCGTGGTGAGTGCGCCCACGCCTGAGCCGGGGCCGTCTGCACCGGCATCCTCGTTTGAGGCACTCGTCGGCGCTCGTGACGCCGCGGGTTCCAATCCGCTCGATAGCCTAGCTGCCCCGGCGCTCTCGCCGCAGGATGCCTTGGCCGCCGCCATCGCGGGCAACGCGTATGCCGTGCCAACAGAGCTATCGGCGGGCGCCGTGCATGCCGACGAGATCGAGCGCACCTACGGTCCGCTCACCTGTAAGGCGCTGCCGGCACTCATGGAGTGGCTGGCCCTACGCTCCGACTTGGATTCCCTGGCAGGCGAGACGCATGCCATTACCATGATGACCATCCACTCCGCCAAGGGCCTGGAGTTCCCGGCGGTGTTCGTGGCCGGCATGGAGGAGGGCATCTTCCCGCACGTGCACGACTTTGGCGGCAGCGATGATCCGGGCAAGCTCGAGGAGGAGCGTCGCCTGGCCTACGTTGCCATCACGCGTGCCCGTAAGCGCCTGTTCCTGACCTATGCGGCCACGCGTCGCACTTACGGCTCGACTTCTGCCAACCCGCGCTCGCGCTTCCTCAACGAGATTCCGTTTGAGGATATCGAGTTTAGCGGTATCGGTTCTGCCGGTTTTGAGGGCACGGGCTGGGAGAAGCGCGGCGACCGTCACGGCACCTTTGGCTCGGGCATGGGCTCGGATATGTATGGCGGCAAGGTGTTCGGTTCGCATACGCGCTCGACCGGCGGCTCCGGATCGCGCGGCGGATCGAGCTTCGACGATTTCTTTGGTGGCAGCAGCTACGGGACCGAGCGCCATCGTGGGGTCTCGCCCGACGCCGGCCGTGTTGCCTCGACCTTTGGCTCGGGCGCGCCGCGAGCTAAAAAGCCGTCGTCCAAGGTATCGCCGACGGTGGAGCGCAAGGTCGACCGCGCCAGCGCGTCGCAGGACTTTGCCGCGGGCGATACCGTGAGCCACAAGACCTTTGGCACCGGTACCGTGATCTCGGTCGCCGGAGACATGATCGAGGTTCATTTCGAATAGACCGGCCAGACCAAAAAG
>UQTN01000140.1 GCA_900543945.1 uncultured Collinsella sp.
GCCGCGCGGCAAGGAGATATATTGCCAGACCGGAGGGGCGCCGGGGGCGGGAATCTGGGCATACACATTTCCTACACAATTTTGGATCCGACTAACGTTTGCCAGCCGTTAACTACCGCTCGCCGAGCATCTCTTTATATGAGGCAGTCTCATGGTTAAAGCGGATACGTCCCCCTAGCTAAAGCACAGCCAGCATCGAGCAACTCATCACGTTCTTCCACCGAGAACCCCTCGGCGTAGACGCGCACCACTGGTTCGGTCCCGCTAGGACGGACCAGCAGCCACGTATCATCCTCGAATGACAGACGCAAGCCGTCCATATGACTAACGTTTTGCGGCACCTTGCCACAAATCGACTTGGGGTTTACGCCCGGCAGCAGGGTTCGTAACGTTTCGGCATCTTCGGCCTCAAGGCGCAAATCGCGTCGACCGTAACTCGTCTTACCAAAACTGTCCTCGAGTTGGTCGACCAGAACGCCCAAAGGCGCGTCCGTCTTTGCCATAAGCTCACACAGAATCAGACAGGCGAGGATTCCATCGCGCTCGGGCATATGCGCGGCGATGCCGATACCACCGGCTTCTTCGCCGCCCATGAGGACGCCGCCCTTCTTCATCTCCGCCGCTATATATTTGAAACCGACTGGTTTGACGGTCACGCGGCAGCCAAGCGCCTCGGCAATGCGACGCACGAGCGTCGAGCATGAAAGATTGACGACGACGCGCCCCTCCAAATTACGAAATTGAACCAAGTCGCCTAAAACGAGCGCCATGATCTGATGCGGATGTATATATCTGCCGCGCTCGTCAACCGCGCCGATACGGTCGGCGTCGCCGTCGGTCACCAGGCCAGCGCAAGCTCCGTCCTCGATAACCGTGCGCTCGCAAGTGTCCACCCAAGGCTCAACGGGGTCGGGGCAGATATCTTCTTGATCAGACGCCTGCCCGGCGTGAATCTCGTGCACCTCAACGCCAAGCTCGCGCAGCAAGTCGGCTAGATAGCCCTGGGCTGCGCCGCCCATGGGGTCGACAACCACGCGCAAGTGCGCGGCGCGGATGGCTTCGGCATCGACAAACGATGCCACCGCTTGCATATAGTCAGGAATGATATCCGCGGTGCGATATTGCCCCTCGATCCCCATTGGCTCGGGAGCCATGGTCTCTTCGAGCTCTTCGATGACATCCTGGTTGGCGGTCGAGCCGTCACCCATGCGAATCTTGAGGCACAGATAACCCTGCGGATGATGGGACCCCGTCACCATGAGCGCGCCGCACGCCTCACCGTCATAAGCCGCCGCCCACGTAAGGGCAGGGGTCGGAACAGGTCGCGAAGCGAGCACGGCGTCTAGCCCGTGCGCTGCTAGCACACCCGCCGCAAGCTCAGCGAACTCGCGCGCCAGGGGCCGAGTGTCGAACCCTATATATACCGTTTTGCCCGGATTGGTCTTTTGCCACAACTCGCCGACAGCATCGGCGATACGGGCAACGTTATCGGCAGTGAAGTCCTCATCGACGCGAGCGCGCCAACCGTCAGTTCCAAAATGAATTATCGCGCACACGCGCAGACACCTCACAGTGTTTGGATCATGGTACGCATGAGGTATACCCGCGATACACACTCGGCAACCTGCCGGCACCAGCATTCACCATTTGGGCAAATGCTGCCGAGGACATGCAAGCAATGAAAAAACCGCCCCGTATGGAGCGGTTTTGCCCTTTATATATCGAGCGCCTCGGCCATCGCTGCCGTAGTGATTGCCGTGGTTCCACAGCAACTGCCCACCATTGCGGCACCGGCATGCCTCCATTCGATGCATGCGCGCGCGAAAGCTTCGGGGTTCTCGTGCCATACGGGGCCATCCTGAGTCTGGACCGGATTGCCCACGTTGGGACGCACCGTGACGGGAGTAGTCGCCGATGCAACCATCCTGGGCACCGCCGCGTTCGCGGCCGCAAGCGAACAGCAATTAACACCAACCGAGTTTGCGCCGTGTTTTTCGGCGTACAAAACGGCTGCCTCGATGTTGAGGCCATCGCCCAACAGGTCGCCCTTATCGTCAACGACAAAACTCACCAGAACAGGCATGCCGTCGGCGGCATCTCGGGCGCCGGCAAGCATGGGCTGCAAATTACGGATAGACGTCACCGTCTCGATCAGCAGACCGTCAACACCAGCATTGAGCAAGGCGTGCGCCTGTTCGCGCGCAATGCCGCGGATTTCACGATACTCGGCAGAGTCCTCGGCAAACCACTCAATACCGATCGGGCCCATCGAGCCCAGCAGCAGCTGAGGGTGCGCCTGGCGGGCATCGTCGACGGCCCCGCGATTGACCTCCGCCACGGACGGCGCAATCTGGTCGTGCTTGAGGGCATAGCTTGATGCCTGAAAGGTATTGGTAATGAGTACCTGCGCGCCGGCGGCGACATACAAGCGATGGATACGAGAAACGGTCTGCGGCTCTGCCAGATTCCAAAACGCCGGTGGAATATCGGCGGCATCGTACTCACTCAACAGAACACTGCCCATGGGGCCCTGCGCCAACAAGGTCTCGCTCGACAAGCGGCGCGTAAGTTCCTCGGCACCAAAGCGGTTGTAATAACTCGTATCCATATATATCCCGCTATTCCTCGACGCTGATTCCCTGCTTTTCGAGATAGGCGAGCCAGCGGCTCATCGTGTCCTCGGATAGCGCATGCTCCATCATGCAGGCCTCGGAATCGGCTCGCTCAAATTCGACACCGAGCTCCTGAACCAAAAACGTGCGGATGAGGCGATGACGGTACCAGATAGCCGTGCCAACCTCGCGGCCGCGATCGGTCAGGATTACCTTGCCGTAGTGCGATTGCTCGACAAGCTCGGATGCCTTGAGCGCCGAAACCGCTTTATTGACCGATGCCTTGGAGACGCCAAGGCGCTGCGCGATGTCGACCGATCGCACGCCGTTGGTTTCCCCCTCTTCGCTTTCAATGCGAACCATGCACTCCAAGTAGTCTTCGTTCGCCACCGTCAGATGTAGTTCGCGCGAGCTATTTGTCGTATCCATGATCTTCCGTCCCTTCTGCATTCAATGGCTGATTCTACCCCATCCAAGCGTCGCGGTATGCCGTGGCATACCGTGCTAGAGTTCTTGTTGCACACGACGACCAAGATTGGAGCGGTCTTTATGGAAAACACCACCACAAACCCCGATGTCCTCGAGCGCTTTTTGCGCTACGTCCAGATCAACACGCAGTCCGAGGATGCAAACTGCGACCAGGTACCCTCGAGCGCCGTTCAGTTTGACCTTGCCAACGTGCTGGCTGAAGAGCTGCGCGAGCTTGGTGCGGAAGATGCCCACGTGACCGAGCATGCCTATGTCTGCGCGCATATCCCCGCAAGTGCGGGCGCTGAGGACAAGCCCGCCCTGGGCCTGATCGCCCATCTCGACACCACCGAAGTTGCACCGGGCGCCGGCGTGAAGCCGCACATCGTACACTACGAGGGCGGCGACCTGGTCTGCGGCACGGTTGACGGTAAGCCCGTTGCCATGAGTACCGCCAAGCTTCCCGCCCTGAACGACCTCGCGGGTGAGGACCTGGTCTGCAGCGATGGCACCACGCTGCTGGGCGCGGACGACAAGGCAGGCGTCGCCGAGATCATGTCGCTTGTCGCGCGTATCGCTCAGGACCCTTCTCTGCCCCATCCCGCACTCGGCATTTGCTTCTGCCCTGACGAGGAGATCGGCCACGGAGCCGAGCTGTTGGATATCGATACCTTTGGCTGCAAGTACGCCTACACGGTCGACGGTGGCCCCATCGGCGAGCTGGAGTGGGAGTGCTTTAATGCCGCTGAGGCGACCGTCTGCTTTGAGGGCCAGTCCATCCACCCGGGCGACGCCAAGGGCCGTATGGTCAACGCAGGCAATCTGTTCTGCGACTTCAACGCGTTGCTCCCCTACGTGCAGCGCCCGGAGTATACGGAAGGCTACGAGGGCTTTTATCACCTTGAGGGTGTATCTGCGACCGTCGATCACGCCACGGCGCGCTATATCGTCCGCGACCATGACGCCGCCAAGTTCCAGCAGAAACTCGACCTTATTGATGCCGCCGCCTCGATGCTCAACCAGCGTCTGGGTGAGGAGCGCGTAACGGTCGAGATTAAGCAGCAGTATCGAAATATGGCCGAAATCGTTCGTGACTATCCCGAGCTTATTGATGTTGCCAAGGAAGCCTACCTTGCCTGCGGCGTTGAGCCCCAAGTGCTGCCGATTCGCGGCGGCACCGACGGCGCGCAGCTGTCGTTCCGCGGTCTGCCCTGCCCCAACCTTTCCACCGGCGGCTATTGCTATCACGGCGTCAACGAGTTCGTCCCGGTCAGTTCGCTCGTCAAGATGACCGACGTGCTCCAGGAGCTCGTCGCCCGCTTTGCATAAGCCTGGCCGCCCGCTTTGCATAAGCCTGGCTGCACAAGTCCAAAAGACGAATCGCCCCGTCCTCAACCAAGAACGGGGCGATTTTTTTGCTGCAATGAGAACAGGTTGACGCACGCCAGCCTCTTAACGCAAGGAGTGTCCCAAACTGCCGGCACAAAAGGAACGTCCCCAAGTGCCACAAAATGACGACATCCACTCTCGCTTTGTGGGTAGTCATTGGGGAGGTTCTTGTTTGACTAGTCGTTTAAGAACGTCCCCAATGACTACCCAACGACTAGTCCGGACCAAGGCAACGCCGATGTTTTGGCAACGACAGCGAAAACCCGCCAGAGCGAGCAA
>UQTN01000141.1 GCA_900543945.1 uncultured Collinsella sp.
GCCGAGCCCGAGCCTGCTGCAGAGCCGGAGCCCGAGCCCGAGCCGGCAGAGCCCACGACGGCTGACCTCTACGCCCGTCGTCCCCGCAAGCGCAAAGCCGTTGTCGACCAGCTCGCCCGCGAGCTCGAGGCCGAGGACGACGCTGCTGCCACCGACGCCCCGAAGGGAGGCGATGAGTAATGCCTATCGGACCTGCGCGAATGCCGCTTTTCGATCACCTGGGAGAACTCCGTCGCCGCCTGACCATCGTGGTCGTGTCGGTGTTTGCCGCCGCTATCGTGCTGTATTTCGCCACGCCTGTAGTGCTCGACATCCTGGAAGATCCTATCCGCTCCTTTGTGCCGGACGGTAAGTTTTACATCACCACCACGCTCGGCGGCTTTGGTCTGCGCTTTTCGCTGGCCATCAAGATGGCCGTGGTCATGTGCACGCCTATGATTATCTGGCAGATTCTGGCGTTTTTCCTGCCGGCGCTGCGCCCCAACGAGCGCAAGTGGGTCGTGCCCACGGTGCTCGCCTCGACGGTGTTGTTCTTCCTGGGCGCCATCTTCTGCTACTTCATCATTATCCCGGCAGGCTTTGAGTGGCTCATCGGCGAGACCTCGGCCGTCGCCACGGCGCTGCCCGATCTGGAGAACTACGTCAACATGGAGCTGCTCTTTATGATCGGCTTTGGCGTGGCGTTTGAGCTGCCACTCATCATCTTCTACCTGTCCGTCTTCCACATCGTGTCCTACGCTGCTTTCCGCAGTGCCTGGCGTTATGTATACGTTGGCCTGCTGGTGGGCTCGGCTGTGATTACGCCCGACGGCTCGCCCGTTACGCTGGGCCTCATGTATGGCGCCCTGCTCTCGCTCTACGAGATTTCGCTTGCCATCGCCCGCGTGGTCATTACCGCGCGCGAGGGCAAGGAGGGCTTGTTTGTGAGCCGTCTGGACCTGTTCTCGGACGATGAGGACGACGAGGAGTAAATCGGTATGCACGAGGTTGGCATTGTCAACGGCATACTCGATACAGTGATTCGCGCGGCGCGTGGGGCGGGGGCCTCGCGCGCCGTTTTGGTAACGCTGCGTATCGGGGATATGACCGAGGTCGTGCGCGAGGCGCTCGACTTTGCGTGGGAGACATTTCGCGACGAGGACCCGCTCACGCGAGGCTGCGAGCTTGCCGTGGAGGAGGTCCATCCACAAAGCGAGTGTCTGGACTGCGGCGAGGTTTTCGACCACGATCGCTTCCACTGTCGCTGTCCCCAGTGTGGTGGTGCCAACGTGCGCCTACTGCACGGCCGCGAGCTCGATATCGCGAGTATCGAAATCGAAACCCCCGACGATTAGCCCGCTAGCCATCTAGTGATGGGGTATAAAGGGGCCAAAGTAAGGAGCGCTAAGTATGGCCGAGAAAAGGATTGATATCGCGTCGCCGATTCTGTCGCGCAACGAGCGCCTGGCAGATCAACTGCGCAAGCGTTTTGAACAGACAAACACCTATGTGATCAATGTGCTGTCGAGCCCCGGCTCGGGCAAGACCACTACGATTCTGGGCACCAACGAGCGCCTGCGCGACAAGGCCGGCCTGCGTTGCGCCGTCATCGAGGGCGATATCGCCTCGGATGTCGACGCCATCACCATGAAGGAAGCCGGCATGCCCGCCATCCAGATCAACACGGGCGGCCTGTGCCACCTCGAGGGCAATATGATTATGGAGGCCGTTGACGCGTTCGACCAGGCGGTGGGCCTTCAGAACATCGACGTCATCTTTATCGAAAACGTGGGCAACCTGGTGTGCCCGGTCGACTTTGACCTGGGCGAGAACCTGTCCATCATGATTCTCTCCGTGCCCGAGGGCGACGACAAGCCCATCAAGTACCCGGGCATCTTCCAGCACGCCGGCGCGCAGCTGCTCAACAAGGTCGACGTGGCCCCGGCTTTCGATTTTGACATGGATAGGTATACTAAGACACTCGATGACCTCAATCCGCAGGCGCCGCGGTTTGCCGTGAGCGCGCGCAAGGACGAGGGCATGGATGCCTGGTGCGATTGGCTCATCGGGCAGATTGAGCAAGCAAGGGCGTAAGTCGGCCGCCATACGGGCGGGCGTAGCCGCAGAGATACGAGATAGGAGCCTCTTTTGAAGCTCATCATCGCCGAGAAAAACGACGCCGCGCGTCAGATCGCCGAGCGTCTGTCCACGGGCAAGCCCAAAAAGGACAAGGTGTACAACACTGCCATCTACCGTTTTGAGTGGAAGGGCGAGGAGTGCGTGACCATCGGCCTTGCCGGTCACATCCTGGCGCCCGATTTTTGCGACAGCGTGCTGTTCGATAAAAAGCTGGGCTGGTATTCGGTCACCGAGGACGGCGAGATGCTGCCGGCCGATATGCCCGATGGCCTGGCACGTCCGCCCTACGACACCAAGCGCAAGCCGTTTCTTGCCGATGGTATCTCCATCAAGGGCTGGAAGCTCGAGAGCCTGCCTTACCTCACCTGGGCGCCCGTCATTAAGCTGCCGGCCGAGAAGGAGCTCATCCGCTCGCTCAAGAACCTTGCCAAGAAGTCCGACAGCGTCATTATCGCCACGGACTTCGACCGCGAGGGCGAACTGATCGGTTCGGACGCCCTCAACAAAGTGCGCGAGGTTGCGCCTGACTTGCCGGTCGCCCGCGCCCAGTATTCTTCGTTTACCAAGGCCGAGATTACGCAGGCCTTCGATAATCTTGTCTCGCTCGACCAGAATCTGGCCGACGCCGGCGAGAGCCGCCAGCACATCGACCTCATTTGGGGTGCGGTGCTCACGCGCTACCTGACGCTCGCCAAGTTTGGCGGCTTTGGCAACGTGCGCTCCGCCGGCCGCGTGCAGACGCCGACGCTTGCCCTGGTGGTCGAGCGCGAGCGCGAGCGCATGGCGTTTGTGCCCGAGGACTATTGGCAGATTCGCGGCATGGGTGCCGCTCAGGGTGCTGCCGAGGATGACCGCTTTAAGATTGCGCACAAGACGGCACGTTTTACCGATAAAGATGCTGCCGAGACGGCGTACGGCCACGTCGACGGCGCTACGACGGCAACCGTCGCCGCGGTGACCAAGCGCTCCCGCAAGCAGCAGCCGCCCACGCCGTTTGCGACGACCTCGCTGCAGGCTGCCGCCGCGGCCGAGGGCATCTCGCCTGCGCGTACCATGCGCATCGCCGAGTCCCTCTACATGGCCGGTCTCATCAGCTACCCGCGTGTCGACAACACCGTGTATCCCGCGACGCTCGATCTGGGCGCCGTGGTGAGCGACCTGGCAAAGATCAACCCGGCGCTGGCGCCCGTGTGCAAAAAGGTGCTCGCCGGCCCCATGAAGCCCACGCGCGGCAAAGTCGAGACCACCGACCACCCGCCCATCTACCCCACGGGCGAGGGCGATCCGTCCACGCTCGACGGCGGCCAGCGCAAGCTCTACGACCTCATCGCCCGCCGCTTCCTGGCGACGCTTATGGGTCCCGCGACCATCGAGAATACCAAGCTCGAGCTCGACGTGAACGGTGAGCCGTTCGTGGCTTCGGGCGATGTGCTCGTGACCCCGGGTTTCCGCGAGGCGTACCCGTACGGACTCAAACGCGACGAGCAGATGCCGCCGCTGGAGCAGGGCGACACGGTCGACGTGTTCGACATTAAGCTTGAGGCCAAGCAGACCGAGCCGCCCGCGCGCTACAGCCAGGGCAAGCTCGTGCAGGAGATGGAAAAGCGCGGCCTGGGCACCAAGTCCACGCGCGCGAGCATCATCGAGCGCCTGTATGCCGTGCGCTATCTCAAAAACGATCCCGTTGAGCCGAGCCAGCTGGGCATCGCCATCATCGACGCGCTGACGCAGTTTGCCCCGCGCATAACGAGCCCCGATATGACCAGCGAGCTCGACGGCGACATGACTCGCGTCGAGCGCGGCGAGGACACCGAAGAGCATGTCGTGACGCACTCGCGTGCGCTGCTGGCCGGCGTGCTCGACGAGCTGCTCAAGCATACGCAGGAGCTCGGCGACGCCATCAGCGACGCCGTCACGGCTGATGCGCGCGTGGGCGCCTGCCCCAAGTGCGGCAAGGACCTGGTTATGAAGACGAGCGCCAAGACCCGTGGCAGCTTCATTGGCTGCATGGGCTGGCCCGACTGCGACGTGACCTATCCGGTCCCGAGCGGCGTCAAGGTGAGCCCGCTCGAGGGCGAGGCCGCCGTGTGCCCCGAATGCGGTGCGCCGCGCATCAAGTGTCAGCCGTTCCGCCAGAAGGCTTTCGAGGTCTGCGTGAACCCGACGTGCCCCACCAACTACGAGCCCGACCTTAAAGTGGGCGAGTGCAAGGTGTGTGCCGAGGCCGGACGCCATGGCGACCTGATCGCGCACAAGAGCGAGAAGAGCGGCAAGCGCTTTATCCGCTGCACCAACTACGATGACTGCGGCGTGAGCTATCCGCTGCCGGCGCGTGGCAAGCTCGAGGCGACGGGCGAGACCTGTCCCGAGTGCGGCGCCCCCATCGTGGTGGTCAACACGGCGCGCGGTCCGTGGCGTATCTGCGTGAACATGGACTGCCCGACCAAGGAGAAGAAGCCCGCCCGCGGCCGCAAGACCGCGACTAAGGCGAGCTCGGCAAAGAAGACGACGGCGGCCAAGAAGACCACGGCTAAGAAAGCCACTGCCGCCAAGAAGACGACCGCGAAGAAGTCGACTGCCAAGAAAGCAGCCTCCGACAAGTAACGGCG
>UQTN01000142.1 GCA_900543945.1 uncultured Collinsella sp.
AGTTCGCGATCCCGGGCCTTGACGACGAGTTCCGCGTCATCGTGTCTCCGTGGATCCTCTCCTCGCTGATCACCGATCGCCTTGCCGCTTACTACGAGACGGTCACCAAGCACAACCTCAACTACCGTCGCTACTATCACCAGTTCGATTACTAATCGGCGACAAATTAGCTACTGATCAAGAAGCACCCTGCCCGGGCGCATGCGTCCGGGCATTTTTATGCCGAAATTCGCAAGAAAGGGGAATCGAATGAGGCAGTTTATCGTGGCGTCCCATGCTCATTTCGCGTCTGGAATCGTCGAGAGCATCGGCCTGCTTTCCGGCGAGCGCGAAAACGTCCATGCGCTGTCTATGTATGTCGACGGAAACGAGGACCTGGTCAAGGAGGCTGCGGCGATTCTGGACGACTTTGCCGCGGACGATGAGGTCGTCGTTTGCACCGACCTCTTTGGCGGCAGTGTCAACAACGAGTTCACCAAGATCGTCCAGACGCGCCCCAACACGCACCTGGTGACCAATATGAACCTGCCGCTCCTTATTCAGCTGCTGTTCGTACCCGATTCCACTCCGATCGACGAGGCCATTCGTCAAATCGTGGAGGCGGACGACACTAAGGTCAAGTACGTCAACGACCTGCTGGGGCAGGCCGAACTCGATGAGTTTTAATCGTTAGGAGCACATCATGATTCAGATGATTCGTGTAGATTATCGACTGCTGCACGGCCAGGTTGCCGTTAGCTGGACCTCGGCTCTGGGTGCCGACTGCATCCTGTTGGTGAGCGACACGGTCCTCAATGACAAGCTTCGTCTGCAGGCCCTGTCCCTTGCAAAGCCGGAGGGCTGCAAGGTCGTCGTCAAAAACACCGAGGATGCCGTCAAGGCGCTCCAGAGCGGTGTGACCGACAAGTACAAGCTCTTCGTGGTTTGCGAGACGATCCAGCAGGCCGGTGCCGTCGCCAAGGCGATGGGCGTCAAGAAGATCAACCTCGGCAATGTTGCCTTTAGCGAGGATGCCCGCCAGGTCTCGACCAGCGTATTTCTCACGCCCGAAAACGAGGCATACGTCAAAGAGCTGCTCGGCGAGGGCTACGAGCTGTTCATTCAGATGATTCCGGCAGATGCGAAGACTGACGCCGCGAAGGTCATCGGTTAGGGGCCATCATGGTTATCAAGACAATCCTGATTTTCCTTATTGCCCTTTTGGGTTATTCCGAGTGGCTGACGGGCACGAGCTACCTCCAGCGCCCGATCGTGCTCGGACCTCTGGTTGGCCTTGTCATGGGCGACATGGTGACCGGCACCATTATGGGCGCCACGATGGAGCTTGCCATGGTCGGCGCCATCTCGGTCGGCGCCTATAACCCGCCCGATACGATTTCCGGCACTATCCTGGGCGTATCTCTTGCCATGCAGGCCGGCGCGGACGCTTCGGCGGCCCTGACCCTGGGCATTCCCATCGCAACGATCGTCCTGGCGCTCGATACGGCCCTGGGCCAGCCGGTCATGCTGCTGCTGGTGCACCGTATCGACAAAAACGTCGAGGACGGAGACACCAAGGCCATCACGCGCAACATGCTCATCGCCGGTTACGCGCAGAGCTGGTGCGGCCTGCTGATCATTCCCCTGGCATTCTTCTTTGGCGCCGATGCTGTTGCCAGCCTGCTCAACATCATCCCCGATTTCGTTCAGACCGGCATGGATGTCGCCGCCGCCTTCTTGCCCGCACTCGGCTTTGCGATGCTGGCGCAGATGATTATGAACAAAACAGTGGCTCCGTTCTTCTTCGCTGGCTTCTTCCTCGTCGCCTACTTTGGCATTAGCACGACGGGCGTGGCGATCTTTGCCGCGATTATCGTCGTCGCGATGACGGTTTTGGGTGACAAGAAAAAGGCGGAGCAGCCCGCAGTGGCAACCGAGGATCCTGCGATTGGGAGTGGGTTCGATGAGTTTTAAGTTTGAGTCTTCTTACGACGGGCTGATTTCCCGCGCAGACCTTAAGAAGCTGTTCTGGCGCTCGATTCCCTATGAGCATTCCTGGAACTACGAGCGTATGGGCCATATCGGCTTTATGTGGGCCCTTATGCCGATCCTTCGCAAGCTGTATCCGCAGGATGCGGACTTTAAGGCCGCACTCAAGCGCCATATGGAGCTCTATAACGTCACGCCGTATATCTCGACGCTCCCCATGTCCATTGCTGCCGCAATGGAAGAAGTCAACGCCACCGAAGATAACTTTGACACGAGCGCGATCTCTAATGTCAAGCTTGCTTTGATGGGACCGCTGTCCGGCGTGGGCGATGCCTTCTACTGGGGTACGCTGCGAATTTTGGCAACGGGTGTCGGCACGTCGCTGGCGCTGCAGGGCTCTATTCTTGGCCCGATTTTGTTCCTGCTCGTGTTCAACGTCCCCCACTACATCATCCGTTACCTGCTGACGTTTGTGGGATATCGCTTTGGCTCGGACATGATCAGCAAGGTCCAGGAATCGGGCATTATGGACACGATCGTCAAGATGGCCTCTATCATGGGCGCCATGGTGATCGGCGCTATGACCATGGAGATGGTCACCGTGGACATTCCGCTCATGGTCGGCGCGGGCGATGGCGCTCAGACGCTCGCCGAGCTGCTCAACGGAATCTTCCCGGGCTTTGTCACGATGGGGCTGTTTGGAATTGTCTATCTCATGCTCAAGAAGAAGATGAATCCGCTGCTCATCATGCTCGTGATCCTACTCGTGAGTATCGCCGGCGCGTTCTTTGGAGTGCTTGGTGTCCAGTAGGGTATCCGTCATAATTAAAACAATATAAGAGGGGGCGTCGCGCACATTGTGCTGCGGCGCCCTTTTGCCGAAAGGTGGACAAGATGGAGTATCCGCAGCTTGCCGTCATGAATATCAGCCATCGTTATTTTGACCTTGAGGAATTCTTTTCCTCGGCAGCGGCCTCGGGCTACACGTGTTGCGAGCTTTGGACCGGGGCGATGCATCTGTATGTCGATTGCCATGGATACGATTCGATCGAGCAGGTGCGGGAGCTGTCACAGCGGTATGGGGTTCGGATTGTGGGGCTTTGTCCCGAACAGAACAACCCCAAGCCGTGGAATATCGCGGCGCGCGGGAATGAGGCGCGTACCCGCACGCTCGCGTACTTTAAGAACGTTGTGGATATCGCGGCGGAACTTGGAGCCGAGCAGGTCATGGTCTCGAGCGGCTGGGCATTTTTGAACGAGCCGATCGAGGACGCGTGGGGTCGCAGTGCCTCGATGCTGCGTGCGATTGCCGAGCATGCGGGAGAACGTGGCGTGCGACTGGTGCTCGAGGCTCTACAACCGGTTGAGTCGATAATCGTGAACTCGGCGGCCGACACGAAGCGCATGATTGAGGCAGTTGACCATCCGGCACTTAAGGCGTGTCTGGATATGGGCGCCATGGCGGTGGCGGGGGATACCATCGACGATTATTTCGATCTGCTTGGCGATGATGTCGCCCACGTGCATTTTGTCGATGTTGCGGCAGATGGCACGACGCATCTTGCCTGGGGTGACGGCGACCGCGATATGCGCGCCGACCTGGATAGGCTGGTGGCGCGCGGCTATCGCGGAGTTGTTTCGGCCGAGACCTATGACGGGCGCTATTTTGCCGACCCCGCAGCTGCCGATGCGCAGGTAATGGCAGAGTATCGTCGTGCGATTGGCGCCTAGGTGGGGTCGGGCTGCGGCAACCTACCCTATGTTTCCAGATGAATACGGTGTGAGCGGCTGCGACGGATTTTCCCCGCAAGCACTCTAGTATGCTAAAGTACCCAGAAGACCGGCGGAGCTACGCCGGTCTTCTGCTCTATATGAAACACAGCATGAGGAGGCTCACTAGATGACGGCCACACCGTGGGGATTCCGGGACATATTGCCCGAGGAGGCTCAGGCGCGCGAGGAGATTGCGCTGACGGTGAAGGGCTGCTTCAGGGAGCATCATTACCTTCCGGTCGAGACGCCGCTGCTCGAGGACAAGGGTTCGCTCGAGGAAGGCGGCCGCATTGCGGACACACCGTTTAAGCTCTTTGATGACGACGGTCGCCTGCTGGTGGTCCGTCCCGACAACACATTGCCGATCGTGCGTCTGGTTTCGACCCGCATGCGCGCGGCCGACCTGCCCCTACGCCTTCGCTACGAGGCGCCGGTGGTTCGTGAGTGCCAGCGCAATGCCGGCGGCTCGCGCCAGTTTACACAGCTGGGCTTTGAGCTTATCGGTGCGGGCGACACCGCGGGCGATGTCGAGATTGTCTCGCTCGTGGCCGAGGCGGTGCGCAAGCTGGCGCTGCCCGATGCGCGCATTATCGCAGGTAGCGTGCGTCCGTTTAAGGAGCTGCTCGCGGCGTGCGAGGATCGCGAGCTGGCTGCCGAGGCCCTGCACTGCGTGCACGCCAACGACTTTGTGGGCCTCGATGCCCGCGTGGCGGCAAGCGCCGAGTCCGATGCCGTCAAGGTTGCCATTAGCGAGCTGCCGCGCTTGCACGGCGGCGCCGAGGTACTCGACCGCGTCGATGCGCTGCTGGCGGCGGCGGGCATTGTCGCGCCGCTCACGCGTGAGCTGCGTGCCCTGGTCGAGGGCCTGGCTCCCAGGGACGCCCAGGTGCTGTCGTTCGA
>UQTN01000143.1 GCA_900543945.1 uncultured Collinsella sp.
CCAGGCGGCCGAGCATGGCGAAGCCCATGGCCGGCAGGATGTTGGCGGCAACGCCGCAACCGTCGATGATGAAGGGCGGGATGAAGTCGAGCAGACCCTGAATGGCGTCGGAACCCAGATAGAAGGCGCCGCCGCACAGCAGGAAGTACTCAACGCAACCCCAAATTCCAATTCCCCAATGAACGGCGTAGATGCCTTTGAGGTTTCCCTTGAGGGCGAACTTGTCTGCCATATCGACAAACACAGGGAACAAAGCATTGGTAATGTTGCCGATCGTCAGCGAAAGGACGGCGATGGGCATGGCGAGCGCGATGGCCGTCTCGGTACCCTGACCGAGCTGAATGGCAAACGCGCAGGCGAGCACGCCGCCGACGGTTTCGTTGGGCGGTACGTAGGCGCCGATGGAGATCGAGCCCATGAACAGCAGCTCCAGGCTGGCGCCAACGGCAAGGCCGGTCTGCAGGTCCCCCAGCACCAGGCCCACGAGCGGGCACAGGACGATGGGGCGGAACGCGTAGAGGGTGCCGAGCTGGTAGTCGAGACATCCAAACGCTCCGACTAAGCCGACGAGGATTGCTTGGACAAGCATAATTCCTCCCAATAAGGAATCTCGAACCGTCGCCACTCCCGTCGCGCGCGTTGTTGATATCAATTCCGGGAGTTCGATTACACGGCTCGAAGCGTACCTGGTGTGCTGCTAACACCCATGCCAGGTACAAATGATTTGATACCAATTATAGGTATGCAGGTCCTTACTATTTAATACCACTCGCTCAGCGGGGTGTTTTTTACCGTAAACGGCAAACGTATCCCATCAGGCATGTTCCTTGTTTCGATGGCGGACAAGCGCCACCAGAAAGCCATCGCCAAAGGCATCGGATGCCAAGTTGGCCACAATCACCAAAACGATAATCGACGCACCCAAAAACTCGTTCCAGCGAAAGACCTCGCCAAAGAGGAGCGCCGACCAGCAGGGAGCGAGCACGACCTCGCTCATGCAGACCAAGTTGGCCGCAAACGCGTTGGTGCGCGCAATCCCCTTAGCATACAGCACGCTCGCAAGGCCGCTGCAAAAAAGGCCATGCACCAGCATGAGCCCCCACTCAAATGGTCTCACGGAGTCTAGGGCGCCGGCAAAATAGACGATCGGCAGCATCGAGATACCGCAGGAGATGAGCGAGGACACCATGGGCGACGCATCGGGGCGAGAGTTCAAAAAGAAACACAGCCCAAAGGTGGCGCCCGAAATGACGGCAAGCAGGTTGCCGAGCATGCCCTCGACACTCAAATCACCTAAAAAGAAAAGACCCATACCCGTAAAAGCAACCACCACGGAGGCAATCTTCGCAGGCGAGGGCAACGTGTGTGTTGCGAGCGATTGATATACGATAACGAAAATCATCGAGGTGTACTGCAAAACGATTGCGTTGCCGACCGTCGTGAGCTGGTTGGCAAAGTTAAACGTGGTGCCCGTCACGAAGTTGCAGACGGCCACAAGGACAATAAGACGGCTGACGCGGAGGACAGGCCTGCCGACGAGCAGAATAAAGAGCGCCATAAATATTGCCGTGACGGCACCGATCAATAGAGCTGACTGCGAATTGGCGTGAACGAGGATGCCGATAAAGCTCCACAAGAGCGCCGTGCCAAATAGATACATCGCCCCGCTCACGCCATTATCGGGTGGATTGTCAGATTGAATCACGAAGCACCTCCAGCTAGCTTTCGATAATAAAAAACGGCGACCACAACGGGTCGCCGTTTCCCTTGGGGGCAGATAATAGGCCGGGCCCTTACGCCAGCACGCCGAAGAACGCGCCGACGATGCCCACGACCATGGTGGCCACGATCAGCGCCATGGGGTTGATCTTCTTGGACAGCAGCCAGCAGTACAGCCAGAAGGCGAGCATGCCGAGCATGCCGGGCATGATGCCGTCCAGGATGTCCTGGAGGGTCTGGGCGTCCTCGCCCGAGCCGATGGCCACCGGGATGCTGGCCCAGAACATGTCCTTGCACATGGCGCCCACGACCATGACGCCCACGATGCCGACGCAGGTCATGATCTTCTGCATGAGGCCGGTCCTCTGGGCCTCGTCCAGGAAGCCCACGCCCAGCTCGTAGCCCTTGACGGCGCCCCAGACGCGCAGCGCGAAGCCGGGGACGTTGTAGATGAGCAGGAAGGCGATGGGGCCGAAGGGGTTGCCGGCCTGGCACAGGCTGATGCCCACCGCGGCGGCGACCACGCGCAGCGTCGACAGGAAGATGGAGTCGCCGATGCCGGACAGCGGGCCCATGAGGGCGGCCTTGACGTCGTTGACGCTCTCGGGCTCGATCTCGCCGCGGGCGACCTTCTCCTCCATGGCCATCGCGATGCCGCCGACGAACGGGGCGAACTGGACGGTGATGTTGAAGAACGCGCAGTGGCGGTGCAGGGCCTCGGCGTAGTCGTCGGGGCGGCCGGCGTAGATCTTCTTGAGCATGTTGGCGACCATCAGGCAGAAGGCGATGTTCATCTGCTTGTAGTAGGTCCAGGAGAACTCCATGCCCAGGGCGCCGGTGTTGAGGGCGCTCCTGACGAGGTCGGAGCGCGTGATCTTGTTCTCGGGACTAGAAGTCATCGTCCTCATCCCCTTCCGCGGAGAGCTGGGGCTGGGCTCCGCCCAGGCCGAGCAGGTCGAACTTGTCGATGCCGATGATGATGGCGATCAGGGCGACGCCCAGGACGGGCACGTTGGCGTAGGAGCACAGCAGGAAGCCCAGGAAGTAGAAGGGCACGAGCTGCTTGGTGAGCACCAGGCGGCCGAGCATGGCGAAGCCCATGGCCGGCAGGATGTTGGCGGCAACGCCAAAGCCGGCAAGGACAAAGGGCGGGATGAAGTCGAGCATGCCCTGGATGGCGTCAGCGCCCAGATAGAACGACAGCGAGCACAGCAGGAACGCCATGATGACACCGGTGGAACCGATCAGGAAGTGCATCGCATAGACACCCTTAAGGTTGCCCTGGCCGGAGAAGACATCAGCGCGGTCAACCAGGATCGGCAGGGCGGCGTTGAGGATGTTCTTGATGGCAAGGCACAGCGTGGCGATGGGCATGGCAAGCGCGATGGCTGCCTCGGTGCTCTGGCCCAGCTGGATAGCGAAGGCACAGGCAAGCACGCCGCCGATCGTCTCATCAGGCGGCACGTAGGCGCCGATGGAGATCGAGCCCATGAACAGCAGCTCCAGGCTCGCACCGATCGCGAGACCAGACTGCAGGTCCCCCAGGACCAGGCCCACGAGCGGGCACAGGACGATGGGACGGAACGCATAGAGCGTACCGAGCTGGTAGTCGAACTTACCAAATGCGGCGATAAGTCCGATGAGGATTGCTTGGGTAAGCATACATCCCCCTTTCCATATAGGACACTACGAAGAGCTCAGACTCTTCGAATTTAAACGCCTAGAGCACGCTGGCGCAGTCAACCTTGGGGTCATCGGCCAGGGGTCGAATCTCGACCTCAACGCCACGATCCAGCATCTCGCGCACATCGGCTTCCTCGGCCGCGGTCAGGAAGATCTGACGAGAGACCTGACGAGCGTCGGGACGCTTCTCGTCCTTGGGCTTGGTGTTGCCCAGGTTGACCGACTTGATCTGCGGGCAGCCCTCAACAAGCTGCTTTGCCTCAGCGATAGTGGCGACGCAGATGATCATCTTGTACTTGTCGGTCACGCCCGAGTTGATAGCTTCGATTGCATGCGCCATATCTTTGATGACGAGCTTGCAGCCGGCAGGCTTGCCCATCTTGAGCGTCGTCTTCCACACCGGATCGTTGGCGACCTTATCGCCCACGCAAAAAATGCAGTTGGAGCCAAGGCCCTGAACCCAGGAAACTGCGACCTGGCCATGAAGCAGGCGATGGTCAACGCGAAGTAGCTGAATCATAATGTGACCCCCAAAGGTCTTGCGCCGTCTTACGGCATGTCAATAGGTGCTGCGGATTAGAACTCTTCTTCCTCGTCGTCATCGACCAACAGGTCGTTGACAAACTTCACGCGCGTATCGTCCGCAGCGACGATGGCGCGAATCGTCTCCTCAACCGGCGCCGACTCGTCAGAGAACAGCAGCTGGATGAGCAGAGGAAGGTTCATGTTGGTAACGAGGTACGTGCGGGGACGCGTCTGGACGATCTTGGTGAACTCATTGTTGACGCTGCCACCAAAGAGGTCGGTGCAGACAACGACATCATCGTCGGCAGACATGCCCGCCAGCAGTTTTTGGGCCTCCTCGGCCACGTCCATGCGGTCATCGACGAACATCGAAAGATCGTGGACGTTGTCGCGAGCACCCGAGAGCAGCTCGACGCTCTCCTTGATGCCGGTAGCGAAGTGCGCATGGCTGGCGATGATGTACTGTCTCATTCTGTGTTCCTCTCAATAGCCCGGCACGTTCCCGCACCCGTTTTCTTTAGTAGTCGAACTGGTGATAGTAGCGACGATACTTGAGGTTGTGCTTGGTGACCGTCTCGTAGTAGCGAGCCAGGCGGTCGGTCACGAGCACCGTCAGAATCCACGGAGACACGATGACGCGGAACTCGTCGTCAAGGCCCGGGATCGCGAACT
>UQTN01000144.1 GCA_900543945.1 uncultured Collinsella sp.
GTGGCGTCGTGTCCGACTTTCCCGTCCATAAAGAAGCCCCCATTTCTAATGTCCAAGAAATGAGGGGGCGGTTCAATTTCGGGACGGGGATTAAATAATCATTCAGAACAAATTTTTTTATTCCCGTCGCAGAAAAATCATCGGGCGTGGTCTTGGGCAAACGGTCTAGTTGCGCTTGAGGTGGACGACGGTTTCGCAGTGGAAGGTTTGCGGGAATAGGTCGACCGGCGTGATCTTGACGGGGGAGAAGGTGCCCTCCTCGACAAAGCGTTTGAGGTCGCGGGCCAGAGTTGCCGGGTCGCAGCTCACGTAGGCGACATCGCGGGCGCTCGTGCTCGCGATGAGGTCGATCGCCTCGGGGGCGAGACCTGCGCGTGGTGGATCGACTACCAGGACATCGGCGTCCTGATCGGGGAACTCGCGCACCGCGTCGCCGCCGATGACGTCGACGTTGTCGAGCTTGTTGATCTCCAGGTTACGGCGCAGGTCGCGCACGGCCGGGCCATAGGCTTCGACAGCGGCGACAAAATCGCAGCGGCGGGCGAGCGGCAGGGTAAAGGTGCCGGCACCGCAGTACAGGTCCACGGCCAGCTCGTTTTCCTGCGGGTCGAGGGCGTCCATAACGAGCTCAATCAAAATCTCGGCGCCCTTGGTGTTGACTTGGAAAAACGACGGGGCAGACAAGCGCATCTGGCCCTCGGCGATGTTCTCGGTCCACGAGCCCTCGCCGGCGAGCATCTCGACTTTGGAGACACGGCGGGCTTTCTTTTCGCCCTTGCTCATAACGCGCACTACGCTCGTGGGATGTGCGGCGTCTGCCAGCACGCGGGAAACCTGCGAGCGCGGGAACGAGCCCGTGGGCGTCCAGAGTGCGACCTCGAGTGCCTTGGTGCGACGCGAAGCACGAATGCCGACGCGCTCGAGGCCCAGGTCGTGGCTGCCGCTTAGATAGTTGAGCGCGCCGACGACCGATTTGAGCGCCTTGGGAAAACGCTTATCGAACGCATCGACGGTCACTATTTTGCTGGGGTCGACACCGTGCATGCCAAGGCGCACGCGACCGTTGACGACGGTCGGTTCGAGCTCGATTTTATTGCGGTAGCCCCAGTCGTCCTTGGTGTGGCGGATGGGCTGTACCAACTCATCGACCTGCTCAGGAGCGAACTTGCCGATGCGTTCGAGCGTGGAGCGCAGGTTTTGCTCCTTGGCGGCGAGCTGTGCCGTGCGTGAGAGATTGCCCCACGAGCAGCCGCCGCAGATGCCCACGAAGGGGCAGGGAGGCTGGATGCGATCGGGGCTTGGCTCCAGAATCTCGGTGGTACGGGCGCGCATGAACGACTTGCCGTCCTGTACGACCTCGGCCTCGACGGCGTCGCCTGCCACGGCGCCCTGCACAAAGACGGCCTTGCCGTTGTCGGCGTGCGCCAGCCCGTCGGCGCCGTAGGTCATCGATTCTATAGTGAGCTTCATATCCCTGCCTGTCATTCGCGTTGTTGTCCGCACCATGGTAGCAGGGAAAAGCGCCCCGCATCCGAGGCTTTCCTCAAATGCGGGGCGCTTCTACAAACTGCTTCTACAAACGACTATTTCGTCTTGCCGGTAATGAGTGTCTTAAGACCCAGGCCGATCAGGCCCAGGCCCATGCGCACGCGACCGGGGCGATGGCGCTCGATGGCCTTGGTCTTGCCGGCGGGCTTATCGCGACGGGCACTCGTCTCGGGTGCGGGCTTGGTGGCCTGCGGCTCGGGCTGAGGTGCGGGTGCAGGCTCGGGCTCAATGACGGTCGCCTGGACCTTCTGAACCTCGGGTGTTGCCGGCTGCGGCTCAGGAGCAGGGGTGGGCTTTGCCTCGGCGGCGGCCTCGGCGTTGTGATAGGCACGCTCCAGCAGGGCTTCCTGTGAGTTGAAGGGCTTCTCACCCTCTGCGCGCTCCACGGGGACCCAGGTGCCGTCGCTCGTGAGGCTGCGGGCCTTCACGTTGTCGCGCAGCTGCATACTCATGTATTCGTGCACCAGGGCGCGGCAGGTGGGGTCGAGCACGGGGAAGGCGATCTCCACGCGGTGCTCGGTGTTGCGCGTCATCATGTCGGCCGAGCTCAGATAGATCATGTCCGAGTCCACGCCAAAGGCGTAAACGCGCGCATGCTCCAAAAAGCGTCCGACGATAGAACGGACGTGCACGTTCTCGGTCTTGCCCGGAACGCCCGGCTTGAGGCACGAGATGCCGCGGATGATCATGTCAACGCGGACTCCTGCGCACGATGCCTCGGCGATCTTGTCGATGACCTCGCGGTCGGTGAGCGAATTGAGCTTAAAGAACACACGGGCTGGCTCGCCAGCGAGGGCGCGCTGGATCTCGCGGTCCAGGCCGCGCATGATGAGCGGCTTGAGGCCCACGGGCGCCACGCCCAGGAAGCGGTAGTCGCCGCGCAGGTTGCCCAGCGACAGGTTGCGGAAGAACAGGTTGGCGTCCTCACCGATGCCGGGATGGGCGGTCATGAGCATAAAGTCGCTGTAGAGTTTGGCCGTCTTCTCGTTAAAGTTGCCGGTGCCCAACAGCGTCAGGCGTGTAAGCGCCATGCCCTCGCGATAGGTGAGCTGGCAGATCTTGGAGTGGCACTTAAAGCCTTCGGAGCCGTAGATGACGGTGCAGCCTGCCTCTTCCAGACGCTCGGCCCACTCGATGTTGTTCTGCTCGTCGAAGCGGGCGCGGAGCTCCATGAGCACCGTGACCTCTTTGCCGTTCTCGGCGGCATCGATCAGCGACTCGCACAGGCGGCTCTGCTTGGCCACGCGGTAGAGCGTGATGCGCAGTGAGATGCACTCGGGGTCGTAGGCGGCCTCGTGCACCAGATCCAGGAAGGGGTTCATAGCCTCATAGGGATAAAAGAGCAGCTTGTCGTGCTGAAGTACCTGCTCGCGGATGGAGCGGGTCATATCGATGGTGGGGTTGGGCTGCGGCTTAAACGGCGTAAAGAGCAGCTCGTTGCGCAGGTGCTCGGGAATCTTGCCCTCGATGCCAAAGACATAGCCCAGGTTGAGCGGGATATCGCAGGTAAAGACCGAGCGACGCGGGAGCTCGAGCGCCTTGCGGATAGTCTTGAGCGTCGCTTTTTCGAGTGAGCCCGAGACGGCGAGCACTACCGGCTGCAGGCGCAGGCGCTTCTTGAGGATGCGCTTCATATGCTGGCGGTAGTCCTCTTCCTCCTCGACGCCCTCGCCGTCCGGATCGATGTCGGCGTTGCGGGTGACGCGGATGAGCGCGCGGTCGAGCGGCTTATAGGAGCCAAAGCAGCTGTCCAGGCAGGCGAGGATGACGTCCTCGAGCAGAATGTAGGAGTAGGTGCCGGTGGGCGAGGGGATCTCGACCACGCGGTTCATCGAGGCGGGAATCTCGATCAGGCCCAGCAGACTTTCCTCGTCGGTGACGCCGTCCAGGCCGCAGGCCAGGTAGAGTGCGCCGTTGCGCAGGTTGGGGAAGGGGTGGCGCGGGTCAATCACCAGCGGTGAGATGACCGGCGACACGTAGGCCTGGAAGTAGCGGGTGACAAAGGTGCGCTCCTCGGGCGTAAGCGAATCGACACGCGCGCGGTGAACGCCCAGGGTGTCGAGCTTGCCCTCGATGTTCTTAAAAATGGACTCCCAACGGGTAAGGAGCCCGGGCATTTCGGCCATGACAGCATCGACCTGTTCGGAGGCGGTCATATTGCTCTTGTTGTCGACAGGTTGCTTTTTGAGCTCGGCCAGGTCGGACAGGCCACCCACGCGCACCATGAGGAACTCATCGAGGTTTGACTCGAAGATCGAGACGAACTTAAGGCGCTCGAACAGCGGCACGGACTCATCAAAAGCCTCGTCGAGCACACGGTTGTCAAAGCGCAGCCAGCTGAGCTCTCGGTTCTGCGTGTACGAGAAGTCGCGCGGCGGTTTGCGCAGCTTTGCGGCGGCTTGCTTTTTTTCGATTTTGTTCGGCATATTCATCTGTCCGTTCAGTCCCCGCAGGGGACGGTAGCCTAACACTATTCTCTATTGTCTCAATTTAGTCGACTTGCGGCACGGACGTATTGTGCGAACGGTATCTTTACCTACTTCTAACGCTGACGAGCCGAAGCACTAACGCCCGGTGCTTTGAGTAAGCGATCTATATCCTCACTCAACTGGTGAGAATGTATGAATAAGAATGATAGCAAGCTGAATATAATCGAATGTAGGTCGAATCGAGGGCAAGCATCATTTATATGCAGAAAACCGTTTTCGCTATGCAATTTTGAATCATGGATAACTTTGAGTGTTTCGTCTTGAATTACTAGAAAAAAATAACGTTTACCTAGGAAAATCTGCTTTACGAAACTGAAGTGCATCATGGGGGAATCATATGCGATATACCGTTCATCGCACTTTGCTGACCGTTCGGGGGCGAGGTGGAATTGCGGGTGGTTTTTGGATATAACTAGAGCTGTCAGCAAGCAGCGTCCCATACGGAGGGGCGCTGATACATTCGGCCAGTAAGGCCCGAAAGAAAGGTAGGAGGCCATGACGAAAGGTC
>UQTN01000145.1 GCA_900543945.1 uncultured Collinsella sp.
CGCCGGCACGGCGCCGTTGGCAACCATGGCCTCCAAGCGAGCCACGCGCTCGGCCAATGCCTCAATCGTTAAATCGGCCTCGGGACGTGCCAGGCGCGTGCAGGCGATCTCGAGCACCAGGCGCACGTCGCTCGCGCCCCTCATCTCCAGTGCGGCATCGTCGAGCACCGTCAGCACACGGGCCAGGCGGTCGGCAGGATGCTCGCCAAAGGCAGCGGCCTCGGCAGCAAGCGCCTCGGCCTGCTCGGAGCCGCCCTCAAACAGCTCGGCACGGGCACCGGCAACGCAGGCAACGTACACGTCACGCACATGCGCCACCAGGTCGCGCGTCAGCTCCAGCAGGTCGTTCCCTTCCTCGACCTGCGCACGGATCAGTCCATAGAGCTCGGCAACATCGCGATCGGCAATGGCGCGGGAAAACTCGCCCAGAATCTGGTCCGAAACCTCGCCTAAAAGCGAGCGGGCGTCGTCCGCATGCACAGAACCGTTGCCAAAGACGCTCAGCTGCTCCAGCGTGGACAACGCGTCGCGCATACCGCCCTTGGCATGGCGCGCCACAATGGCGAGTGCCTCGTCGTCGTAATCGAAGCCCTCCTGCTCGCACACGTATGCCAGGCGACGCTCGATATCCTCGTTGCCGATGCGGTGGAAATCGAAGCGCTGGCAGCGCGAGAGGATGGTCTCCAGAATCTTTTGCGGGTCGGTGGTGCACAGCACAAAGATCACGTGCGCCGGCGGCTCCTCGAGCGTCTTGAGCAGCGCGTTGAACGCCGCCGTCGTGAGCATGTGGACCTCGTCGATGATATAGATCTTGTACTTGCCGCGTACCGGGGCAAAGTTGACGGAGTTGATGATTTCCTCGCGCACATTGTCCACGCCCGTGCGGGAGGCGGCATCGAGCTCGTAGACATCGGGGTGGTTACCCTCGGCAATGAGCTCGCACTCCTCGCAAGTACCGTCGGGCATGCAGCCGCTTGCACCCTCGGCGCGCGCCGCCTCGGCATTGCGGCACAGCAGCGCCTTGGCCAGAATGCGCGCCATAGTGGTCTTGCCCGTGCCGCGCGGTCCGCAGAACAGGTAGGCGTGGGACAGGCGCCCCTCGGTGATGGCGTGCTCGAGCGTCGAGACGATATGCTGCTGGCCCACCACGGAGTCGAAGGTGAGCGGGCGATACTTTCGGTACAACGATTCCATGGGTGCTCCCCCGGGTATACTGAGTCTTGTTGCCGCGGCGGCCATGCGGTCGCACGGCATACCGCATTCCATAATAACCCGTACGGCGAGCCCGCCGCGATAGGAGTCCAAAGAGCATGGCAGACGCAGAGAGCAACCTCATTCCCTCCGAAGCAGCCGACCAGGTCGAGGTCGCGCTCGAGGCGCAGGCCGCGGCCGATGACGGCATTCTGTACCTCAACGAGTATCAGTACGAAAACGACCTCGTCACCGACTTCGCCCGCCTGGTCGCCTCGCCCAGGCGCTGTGGCTCCCTGTACGTCGCCGCCGCGATTGCCGTGCTCATCGGTATCGGCATGCTGGTGGCCGGCGGCAGCTGGATCAAGTTCGGCGTCGTGCTGATCGTGTTCGGCGCCTTTTTGGCCTGGTGGAGCAAGAACCTCCACCACACGCTCGCCCGCGACTTTATCGATGCCGTCGAGGCCGACGAGTCCATGGGCGGCCGCTACCGCCGCGTCGCCGCCAACGAGGACGGCCTGATGGTCTGGGGCAAGAGCGGCAAGTCGCAGTTCTTCCCGTTTGAGAAGCTCGACCACGTGCTCGACGGCGAGCGCATCTTTGTGGCCATGTTCGCCGACCAGGGCGTGACGATCCCCAAGGACACCTTTGTCCGTGGCGATGCCGAACAGTTCGGCTCCTTCCTTAAGGCGCGCATCAACAAAAAACTCCGCATCGAGACCAAGAGGAAGAAAATGAAGGCCGAGAAGGCCGCCGCCGAGGCCAAGCAGGGCGACAAGCCCCAGGAGACCAAGGGCAAACAGCGCAAGCAGAGGAAGAACAAGAAGAAGCGCTAAAGCCAAACCAGACAGGCAGCCTCGCATCCCGCTATCCTCCCCATGCACCCGAGCGTGCTACACTAGCAGCATCTATGCCACCGCGAACGGCTCGGCTCCGTGCCCGCCGCTCGCAAACGAACTTTAAACGCACGAGGGTTGGCCATGCCGCTTTTCTCGCAACATACCGCCCGGTTCTCGCCGGACGTTCCTTTGGAGGGCACCAGCTCTCGCGAGCTGCTCAAGCGGTACCAGCCGCTCGAGACACTTGCGACCGGCGGTTTTGGCTCCATCGAGATCTGCCGCGACACGCACCTGCGCCGCCGCGTCGCCATTAAACGCATCCCCCTTATCAACGGTGCCGGCATGCCCGCTAGCGACATCATGGATGTCCTGCGCGAGGCGCACACTGCCGCCATGCTTCAACATCCCAACATCGTGCAGGTCATCGACTTTACGCACGACACAGCCTATGCCTACCTGGTTATGGAATATGTCGATGGCATGTCGCTGGCCGAGTTTTTGCACCGCGCGGACGGCCACTCACTTACCTTTGACGAGGCCGCGGCCATTGCCGATGCCCTGGGCCAGGCGCTCACCTTCGCCCACAGTAATGGCGTACTCCACCTGGACATTAAGCCCGCCAACGTGCTCATCGACCACTCGGGCAATGTAAAGCTCACCGACTTTGGCATGGCGCGACTGTCGTCTGCCGGTGGCTTTGGCGGCTCACGCGGCGGCACCATCGGCTACATGCCGCCCGAGCAGCTCGACATCGAGACCGGCACGGTCGACGAGCGCGCCGATGTCTTTGCCCTCGCCTGTGTGATCTACGAGGGCCTGTGCGGCAGCGCTCCCTTTATGGCGGCCACGCCCGCCGACTCGCTCGGCCGCATCATCGGCGGCGCCACCTATCCCAGCGAGCTGATACCACACTTTCCCCCGGGAGCCGAGGCCGCGCTCATGAGCGCGCTCTCCCCCATGCCGCAGGACCGCCCCAACAGCATCGAGGCATTTTGTGACCAGCTGCTCGCCGGCTTGGGCAGCGTGCGCGAGGGCCGTCGCAGCCTGGAGCAGATGGTGGGCGAGCTGTCGGATGACGAGCGCGCGGCAGACGGTATCGAGCCATCGACCTACGAGGACGACGCCATCGAGGTCGACCCCGCACTCGGCTGGGCGGGCACGCGCTGGAGCCATGCGCGCGACTACACCATGCGCGCTATCTCGGCGCTAACGTGCGGCACCTTTAGCTTTTTGCTGATGCAAACGGCCGGGGTCGCGGCGCTTCCCGGCCTGGTCATTGCGGCCATCGCGATTGGGGCGGCCGCCGGCCTGGCCCCCCAGATTGGCTCGGCCATCTCGGCTGTGGGCTTTTTGGTGCTCATGGCAAACGCCACCATGCAGGCACAGGGCATCCTGTCGATGTTGCCCGTCGCGGTGATCTTTGCCGCCGCCATGTCCGGTTGGTGGATCGCCTGGGGTCGCACCGAGGCTGCCGCGAGCGCCGCACTCACCTGTGCACTCGCGCTTGGCTGTCTGACCGGCAATACCTTCCTGGCAGCTGGGGTCACCGCCGGCGTCGCGTCATTTTGGCTCGGCCCGGCAAGCGCCGCCGCGGCAACGAGCATGGGCGCACTTTTTGCCCGTCTGGCCACGGTCGCGCTTTCAGCCGGAGGCGTGCTGGGGCTCGGTAACGTTGCCGCAGCGCTGGGAGACCCGCTCCTTTGGGCTGCCTTTGTGCTGGTAGCGGCAACTGCCGCGGCGTCATCTGCGCTGCTCAATGCCCATGCCAAGCGTGCCGATCAGGGCTCAAACCTTGCCGCAATCGCCGCCATTGCTGTCGCCGGCATCGGCTGCGCAGCGGCGTCCTGTCTTGCACACCATATGGAAATTGCCAGCCTTGCAGCCGCGGTCGTCGCCAAGGCGGCGGTTGCGGGAACCCTATCCTCTATAATCGTTGGGATATGCCTATATTTGCTCGGATACCAAAGAACCTATACGGAGAGTGATCTTTCGTGAACTTCCTGAACATCTTCGAGGACCACGTGGCCGGCATCTTCGGTGCCACCCGTGCCCCGTTCTCCTTTAAGAAGCTTGCCAAGCAGGCCGCTCGCGACATGGAGGATCAGACTCTGGTGATCAACGGCGTCAACACGGCGCCGGCACTCTATACCATCCTGATCGCCGCCGACGACGACCCCATGCTCGCCCCGTTCTACCCCGAGCTTTCGCGCGAGGTCCGCGAGTTCGTGAAGGCGCAGGCCGAAAAGCGCCGTTATGTCTTTGTCGGCGAGCCCCTCGTGCGCTTTATGATCGATCCGCAGCTGCGTGCCGGCAAGTTCTCGGTCTTTGCCGAGAACGTCGATGCCCCCACGCTCGGCCGCCTGTACGAAGAAGAGCGCGCCTATCAAAACGGTCTGGGCCAAAACAACTCCGCGGCAAGCC
>UQTN01000146.1 GCA_900543945.1 uncultured Collinsella sp.
ATCCACGGAGACACGATGACGCGGAACTCGTCGTCAAGGCCCGGGATCGCGAACTCGGCGGTGTCGATGATGTTGATGTCGGTGTCGCCGGTCACGCCGCGGGTCAGGAACGCGCGGACGCGCTCGTCGAGCTTGCGGTTCTCGTCCTCGCCCATGAACAGGAACACGGGGACGCCGGGCTCCACGAGCTCGAGGGTGCCGTGGAAGAAGTCGGCCGAGGTGATGTAGCGGGTGCGCTTCCACTGCATCTCCTCGAGGATGCACATCGAGAACAGGATCGTCTCGCCCCACAGGGCGCCGGAGCCGATGAACATGGTGTAGGGGGCCAGGGCGTACTTCTTGGCGAGCTCCTCGGCGCGCGGCTCGAAGCGCTTGCGGATATCGAGCATGTCCTTCCAGATATCCTTGGTCTGCTCGATAAACAGGTCAAACTTGGGGAAGCAGCCGCGGCGGTTGAGCAGGCGCAGGCCGAAGCAGTCGGCGAGGTAGTAGCCCTTCTCGCAGCCGCCCGAACCATGGTCAGAAGCCATGGCGACGCAGTTCTCGGCACCCACAGCCTGGCCGATGGGGCCCTCGGGCTTGGTCATGGCGTAGACACGAATGCCCTTTTCCTTCATCTTCTTGACGGCCTCGAGGACCTCGGGGGTGGTGCCGGACTCGGAGGCGGTGAGCACGACGGACTTCTCGGTCATGCGCTTGTGGCCCATGACGTTCCACTCGGCGGCGTGGATCAGGTAGACCTCGAGGTCGCGGTCGCCGAACTTGTTCATGAGGTACTCGAGCTGCATGAGCTCGTCCCAGGTGCCGCCGACGCCCATCAGGAACACGGCGTCGTAGCCCTCGTCGGCGACCTTGTCGGCGAGCGCGGTCATCTTCTTGCCGGTCTCGTAGAGCGCCTTGCCGTCCTCTAGGTAGCCCTCCTGGTCGAAATGCATGATCTCGATCTTCTCGGTTTCCTTCATTTGTCTCTCCTTTCTGGGGTTGTCTCCACATCCCCCATGCCAACGGGCATCAAAACCCGCTTACATTCCGTAACACTCAGCCGCTTTGGCCTTAAGCGCATTGACTGACTCTTCGTAGCCCTCTGCCTTGACCTCCATTTGCTTGGAGACAGCATCGAGATACGGGTGCACGTCCCATGACTTCAGACGCTCGGCGATTATGGCCGCAATCGTCTGGAAGAACACAAGATTGGGAATTGCGCTGAGCAGCGGAGCCACCTGAGGCACCGCAACCTCGTGAGCCCTACCCCTGGGATGGGCCGTGAGCAGCACCGTTTTTGCCGTAACGTTCGACAGCGCATCGGCGATATTCGCAAGACGCTCCGACCCCTGCGGATCGTCGACGATAAACACCAGATAACCCGGAACGATCTGCATCTCGGGACCGTGGACGAACTCCTCGCCCTCGTGATGCATGGCAGGAATCTTGATGGTCTCGCTCAGCTTGAGGGCCGCCTCTTCGGCAACGCCATAGTTGGGGCCGTTGCCGACGACCATAGCGGGCATGTGCTCAGAAAGCTCGAGCATGCGGTCTTGGACATATGCCTCGGCGGTCTTGCACATCACGGCATTGGCATGGATAGCCTCGCGCAGGTCGTCTAAACGCTGGGCAACGCCCTTGGCGTCAATCGTTCCGCGCGCCTGACCGCCGTAAATACCAAAGAGTATCAGGTACTCAACGAGCACTTCGACGCCCAGAGTCACAAAGTCCACCGACTCGACGCCCACACCGTAGTCAAGAACGATATCAGTGTGCTCCTTGATGGGCGCCTCGACGTTTGCCGTGAGCGCAACTGCTGCCATATCGTGTGCACGCATGTAATCGAGCGCTGCAATCGTATTGGTCGAATAGCCACTCTGCGAGACGGCGATGTTGAGCGCATGCTGCGGATAGGTGTGTTCAAAATCGACGAAGGCCTCGGGCGTCACAACGGACACCTGCATCTGCAGCGCATCTTGCAGGTAATCTCGGGCGCAATCGGCGGCATGGCGCGACGAACCCGAAGCAACGATGCGCAGCGCGTCAAAAGAACCGGACTGGATAATATCAACGAGCTGCGCTACCAGCTCAGACGAACGCTCGAGGTTCGCTCCCATACGCACATGGGCAAGCTGAACGTAATCGAGCATCTTCATCGTCTCACCTCGTAACAAATCATTAGTATTTGATACCAATCACAGTTACAGGTTACGGCTTTTTGATACCTCTTTGTCGATTAATTTATCCCCATCGGCGAACGGTCGATTTTGAGCCATGTAAGGTTGTATATGTAGTCTGCTCAACGAATCAAAATTCCGTCAGCTTTTCAGCCCGTTATGCAAAAAAACCAGCTAGTACGTATAGGTATATCCACCCGCATCGCCGCGGTTAAACGACTTGACGTACTCGATCGCCTGGCCGCTCGCATCGAAGCTCACGCACTCCAGCGTCAAGGCAAGATCGCCCTGCTCCAGTCCAAGCAGGCCGGCATCTCGCGCGCCCAGCGCTTCGATATCGAGCTTTTCCTGTGCCATGACCGGCTTTCGGCCCAACATCTCATAGGTCTCGTACAAACTGAAGACCGACACGTCAATATCTTCGATTGTGGGAAACAGCAGGCAAGGGATGAACGCCGTCTCAATCGATACGGGATCGCCGTTGACGCAGTTCAAACGCCGAATCGAATACAGCAAATCGTCCTCGGCAATGCCAAACAGGTTGGCATAATATGGGCCCGCATAACGCTTGGAACGCGCGAGGATACGGACGGACGGCTCGCCGCCCGAAGCACGAACCGATTCGCGAAAGCCTCCTGTTCGCTCGTACGCAACGGGCACTTTCTGTGCCACAAACGCGCCCTTTCCGCGGACGCGTCGAATCTGCCCACGCCGAACCAGCTCATCGACAGCACTTCGGATGGTCAAGCGTGTCGTACCGAATTCCTCGGCGAGGTCTTTTTCGGACGGAATCATGGAACCCGTGGGATATATACCGAGCTCGATACGCTCCTCGATGCGGCGTCGAATGCGCATATAAACCGGGGTGGCATCTACTGTTTCAGCCATTGTTCACCTGCCACGCTCCTCATGCCGTTCTTTTCGCCGTTATCGGCAAAGCGGAACTTTGTGGGCAAAATCACCGATTTGCAATGCTCCACAAAACGCATGTCCTTATCAAATTCGATCGTGCTCTCATAGAACACCGGCGTTTCCTCTTCTTGTTGGAGCAGCTCGGCCTCTTCGGCGTTCAAACGCGAGATGGAGATATGCTCACGTCCATGCTCAACACGCACGCCACCTTCTTTGAGCAAGACATCGTAAAGGCTCTCGCACTCAAAATCGTGCTCGGGAAGCGATGGGCACAGGGACAGGTTAACGTGAGCCGTCTCGATTGACGCCGGCTCGCCCTCAATAAGTCGAACGCGCTGCATGCGGAGCAAAGGAGCGCCTATAGCCACCCCAAGCTTGTCGGCAAGCGTCTTATCCGCCTCGATGGTCTCGGTGGAAACCAGACGAGAAGAGGGATGCAGGCCGGCAGTCCGCACGGCATCGGAAAAGTTATACGTTTCCTGGAAGATGTTCAGCGGCTTAGGAGGACACACATACGCACCCGATCCGCGACGGCTCTCGAGCGTTCCGCACGAGATGAGCCGCGTGATACCGGCACGCAACGCCGTACGCGAAACGCCGATCTCTTCGCACAGCACGCGCTCGGCCGGCAGGCGATCGCCGCCGGCAAGCTGATGGTGCTGGATATACCATAGAATTCCCTCAACAGCACGATCTTTAGGGGGAATTGCATAAGATTCGCCTGCCATTGCACAGACTCCTCATTCAGAAACGTATGCCGCCAAAATTAGACCAGCCCTCCCATGGCATCAAATTCGGCCTTGATCTTCTCGGCGACATTCCGATACGACTTATATAGGCTTGAATCGCGTTTGACTTCGTCGGTCATAACGGGAATCTCTAATTTGGAAACCTCGTCTTTTCCCGTCTGAACCGCCACAACAACGCCCATACCAAGACACATATTACGCTTGGCAGCGTTCATTTTTGCCGCCTTAGCGGGATTTGCCAGAATACGCTGGGCAAATTCCTGTTTAGAGACCGTTTCATCGGCCTCCGGATCGCCCGCCTCGGCCACTTCGCACTGCAACACGTCCGCATAGTCAAAAATCTTCGGCTCGCCGCCGCGCTGATGCACGGCCCACTTGCGGCGCGTGGCATCCTGATAGATAGCCGGCAAAAATGTAAACCGCGGCGGGTCCAAAATCGTATCCGTGATGGTAAACACATCGGGATCAAAGGCATCCTGCGGGTTTTTCTTCTTGAACAGCCCCATATCAGCCTCCCGTACTAGCATTAAACAACTCAAGCTGAATATAGCACCAATTTCAAGCCGCCGCTTTACCGTATCGGTGCGCGGCGTCTATGGCTCGCCCAGCGGAAAAGTTCAC
>UQTN01000147.1 GCA_900543945.1 uncultured Collinsella sp.
AGGCTGTTGCGTTGAGATTGAAAATCAACCATTAATTAGCTACCTATAGCGCAAAGAAGCGACCCCGCGATCGGTGTTGATCGCGGGGTTGGTTGGTTTCTAGTGGTTATGCGGACAGTTGGCGCAGCAGCCGTTTGTGGCGCTGGTGCTGGAGCCACCGCTTCGCTGGTCGGTGTTGTAGAAACCGCTGCCCTCAAATTTAATACCGCTGGCCGAGAACGTCTTGACCGCCGGGGCACCGCAGCTCGGGCATAGGACCTCGGGGGTCTCGGACATGGGATGCTCAACCTCGAACACGTTGCCGCAGCTCGAGCACTTGTAATCGTAGCGCGCCATAATACTTCCTTTTCAGCACAAAGCGGGCAGATCGCTCTGCCCGCAAAAATTCAAACAGCTGTAACTGTACCCTATATCGGGGGTTTTATCACGCTTCGCCCCAGAATCTATGGGTGTTGCGCAGGAGCTGCGAAGTTTTGCCCTCGGCGGCCGCAACATCGGTTTCGTCAGCCTGCCAGGTCCAGTTGCCCGTGGCCACGCCCGGAACGTTCATGCGCGCGTCGTCGCCCAGCCCCAAGACATCTTGCAGCGGCATCATCACCAGGGGAGCGTCGCTTGCCAGCGCGTCGCTCATCAGCTTGGACGCCACCTCAACACCGCTCGGCACGTCGCCACCCGCAAAGGAACGCGTGCACCAACCGGCCAGCGTCGACGTATCGTGCGTCGAGGTGTACAGAATCTTGCCGGGCGTGGGATGCACACCGCAACGAACGTCGTAGTCGCTAAACTCCAGCACGTCCATGCCGGGGAAACCGCAGGTCGAAGCCATGGCGCGAACACCGGGCGTCAAATAGCCCAGGTCCTCGGCGATAAAGTTGAGCGGACCTAGCTCGTCGTAGGCGGTCTGAAACAGGTCCTTGCCCGGGCCCGCCAGCCAGCGACCGTCGGCGCAAGCCTTGCCCGCGGGGATACTAAAGTAGCTATGGAAGCCCAGGAAGTGGTCCAGGCGCACACGGTCGTAGAGCGAGAACGCGCGACGCAGGCGGTCCATCCACCAGCGGTAGCCGTTCTGCTTCATGTGGCCCCAGCGGAACGTCGGGTTGCCCCACACCTGGCCCTCGGGCGCAAAGTTGTCGGGCGGCGCACCGGAAATCTCAATCGCTTTGCCGGTATCGGACAACCAGAAGTTCTCGGGCTCGCTCCATGCATCGGCCGAATCGTCCGAGACATACATCGGGATATCGCCGATGACCTCGATGCCCTTCTTGTGCGCGTAGTTCATGAGCTCGCACCAGGCAAGGTCAAAGCGGTACTGCATGTACGCCTGCAGCTCTGCCTCGTCGTGGAAACGTTTGTCGTCAATCAGATGCTCGTTGTAGCGCGCGACATCTGCCGGCCAATCGTGGCGCGACTCGCCCTCAAAGTACTTCTTGACGGCCATGTAGACGCAGTACTTCTCGAGCCAATCGGCGTTGCGATGCTTAAACGCCGTGTAGAGCGGGTCTGCATCCTCGCCGCCACGGGCCTTCCAAGTCTCAAAGTCGGCCGCCAGCTCCTCTTGGCTTTCGGGCAGCAGGTCAATATTGCCCGCAAAGGCCGAAGGCCCGGCGTAAGGGGAGCGGAAGAAGTCCGTTGGGTTGACGGGCAGGACCTGCCAGTAGCGCATGCCCATGGCGGCCAGATGGTCGATAAAGCGACGCGTGGGTGCGCCGATCGTGCCGGGCTTGCCGTCGTCGGTGGGTACCGAGGTGATATGACAAACGACGCCCGCGCCGTGATCGAGCGGCTCCTGCAGGCGCTGCTCGGCATGGTGATAGATGATCGACGAGCCCAGCGGATACAGATCGAGCGTGACCGTACCGTTGTGGATCTCGCATTCGTGACCGCTGATCACGTCACTCGCGCATTCGCCGAGCGCCGGAATCGTCACGCGGTGCGAATTGCGCAGGCTGCGGTTGATGATAACCGTCGCGGACTCGCCATTCTTGCCCGTGCGGTTGTAGGCCAGCACCTCGTCGTTGAGCGCGAAGGCCTTGATCTCGCCGTCGATCATAAACGGCAGTGCGCGGCGTACCGCAGAGGCGTTTTTGACAATAGCCAGCGTATCGAAGTCGTGCAGTTGGTCCTTGGTCGGCAGGGTGCGGCGGTTGCCCGGATCGGTAAGGCCCTCCAGGCCGTATTCGTCGCCGTAGTAAATTGAAGGCACGCCGGGGAAGGTCATCTGCATAAGCGTTGCAAGCCAAAAACGGCTCTTGGCCAGGCCCATCGAGTTCTCGTCCAGACGCCACTTGCTGCGCTCGCACTCGGGCAGCTGCGACTCGTCGGGGCCGCCGCCGAGTACCGAGATGATACGCGGGCGGTCGTGGCTCGAAAGCAGATTGAGCGCGCAGGACAATGCCTCGCTCGGGTAGTTCTCGCGCAGGGTCTCGATATCCTCGGCGGCCTCGTAGGCGTTCTTGTAGCCCATCAAAAAGCCGATGACCACGTCGCGGAAGGGGTAATCCATAGCAGAGTCCAGCTCGGATCCCTGCAGGTAGCGGCGCAGATGGCCGTAGCTAATCTTGTTAGAGGCGTCTTCCCAGACTTCGCCGAGCAACAGTGCGTCAGGCTTCTCGGCGAGCACGGCCTTTTTTATCTCGGCCAGGAAGTCGTCGGAAAGCTCGTCGGCCACGTCCAGGCGCCAGCCATGAGCGCCGGCACGTAGCCATTTACGGATCACGCCGTCCTTGCCCAGGAGCCGCTCGCGTACCAGCTCGGAGCTCTCATTGATGGCGGGCATGTTGCCCACGCCCCACCAGCAGTCATACGAGCCGTCCTCGTGGAAATAAAACGCATCGCGCCACGGCGAATCCTCGCTCTGCCAGGCGCCCACGCCGGGGTAGTTGCCGTAGCGGTTGAAATAGATCGAGTCATCGCCCGTATGGTTAAAGACGCCGTCCAGGATGATGGAGATGCCCAGCTTCTCGGCTGCCTGGCACAGCTCGGTAAAGTCCTGCTCGGTGCCCAGGATCGGGTCGATCTTGGTGTAGTCGGCCGTGTCGTAGCGGTGGTTGCTCGCGGCCTCAAAGATGGGGTTGAGGTAAATGGCCGTGAAGCCCAGCTCCGCGATGCGGGGCAGGTCATTTTGGATACCCTTGAGCGAGCCACCGTAAAAATCCCAGGTCTTGATGGAGCCGTCTTCGGCACGCTTGTACTCGGGCGGTTCATTCCAGTCCTCGACCATGCGGCGCTGGATTCCGTTGCGAGGCTTTTCGACTTCGGTCTGCGTGCGCTCGCGCCAGTTTTCGTCGCGTGCATAGCGGTCGGGGAAGATCTGGTAAACCATGCCACGCTCGTACCACTCGGGACGAACTTCGCGGTGCTTGTAGACGGTAATCTGGAAGGACGGGACCTCGGCGTAGTCGTAGGTTACGCCCTCGCCGCCGGTGCGGCCTTGCGGCGCGCCCAAGCGAACCTCGGGTTGGCCCTCGATATTGCATATAAAGCTGTACCAGATAAGACAGGGCTCGGTGCACTCAAGCTCTACGGTAAATATGCCGTCGCCCTCGTGCGTCATGGGATACAGAGACTCACCGATTTCATCGATCCAGGTGCGCAGCGTAAGCGTTGCCTGGTTGGGATCGGCATCCTCCAAAATCACCGAGAGTGCAACGGAAGTTCCAGTGGTCACAGCGCCAAACGGAGTGCGAAACTGCGGCAGACGGCTGTTGTGAATCAATCTCATAGTACGGTCCAGTTCTATACAATCATGGCCAGCGGGCCATGGGCTTAACGCACAATACTTAAGTATATCGTTGCACTTTAGTTGTATAAACTACAGCCGCTCATTATCGGCGAACGGTTGTCCTAGAAAATCGTTTTACCATCCACATTATCGCGATACTCGAAAACGCCTATGTAGATAGTATTTGTAGCCAAACAAAACAGCTCCGGTTTACTACGACGAATTGAATGATCTCAACCACAGTCATTTTAGTGATATTAAAACTGCAGGTAGAAGCGTTGCCAATTTCGATGATTACTCGCCGTGGTCGGCCGGAGCCATTTTGTCGTAGTAAACCGGCCCTCTTTTTAATGCGGGGTTCAACCAAGAAGAGGGCGCCTGCTTGGGGCGCCCTCTTTTGCGTTGAGGATTAAGTTTTAATCGTCAGGATTAGCGGCGCTTGCGGGTGGCAGTTGCCTTGCGGACGGAGGTCTTCTTGGTCGGAGCCTTTTCCTCGGCCGGAGTGGCGGGGGAGACCGGAGTCTCCTTGGCAGGCTCGGGCTTAGCCTCTGCCTTCGGTGCGGCCTTGACCTCAGCGGCCTTCGGCGTCGGCTTGGCCTTTACCTC
>UQTN01000148.1 GCA_900543945.1 uncultured Collinsella sp.
ACGGAATCCGCTGCCGCGACGGCGCCCGCCACGGCCCTCGCTGCTTCCCCGGCGGCGCCGGCCTCCGCAGGCGACGTGCCGACAATCGGGCACCAGCACAGCGATGTTTCCCGTGAAACCATGGCACCGTTGCCGACCGCGGCGGCGACGTCAACGAACGCACCCGTCACGCACATGCCCATCGCTCACGACGCAACGACGGGCGCGGATTCGGGCATTGCAATCAAGAACACGCTCTCGGCCGATGATTTTCGTCGCATGATGAACCAGATGAAGGGCGGAGCGCCAACTAAATCCACGCAAGCTGCGACCCCCGCTTCACCCATGCCAGCACCGACCGCGCCGGCCGAACAGAATACGGATGGAGCCCCGCTCGCCGCGAACTCAAAATTTACCTTTGAGAACTTTGTCTACGGCCCCGAGAACAGCCATGCCTATCGCTCGGCACTCAAGTTTGCCGCCCTCGCGGACGAGCGGGGCACGTGCACATCACTGTTCATCTACGGCAAATCGGGCCTGGGCAAGACGCACCTGCTGCTTGCCATCAAAAACGAGCTCGCCGAAAAGTCGCCCGAGATCAAGGTCAAGTATGCCAACTCCCAGGCATATCTGGACGACCTGATGACCGAGTTCGACCGCCAAAAGAAGAGCAACGCCCCCATCATGCAGGCGTACCACGGCGTGGACGTGCTCATCATCGACGACATCCAAAACATCATCGGCAAGCGCGCGAGCGTGGACTACTTTTTCCAGCTCATGGACGAGTTCATCCGCAACAACAAGAAGGTCGTCATCGCGGCAGACCGCGCCCCCAAGGACCTGAGCATGGACGAGCGTCTAACCAGCCGCTTCAACGCCGGCATGCTCTGCCTGGTCGCAGAGCCCAGCTACGAAATGAAATACAAGATCTTGCAGCGCTATTACGAGAACACCATCGTCGCCGCTCCCGAGGCAGGCGACGACTCGCTGCTGGCGGCCTATGGCGGCGACGGCGGGCACCTAACCGACGAGCACTTTAAACACATGGCCGAGGTCTCGGGCACCAACATCCGCGAACTCGAGAGCTTTTGCGAGCGCTGCGCCGGCGAGGCGGGCGACCGCGAGCGCGAGGGCGGGGAGCTCACCTTTGACGATATCGACGCCATCGCCAGCCAGTACTTTGACACATCGGCCAAAAAGATCAACGTCCAGACGGTTCAGTCCGTCATCGAAGAGCAGTACGGCGTGACGCACGAGGAGCTCATCGGCCCGCGTCGCAACGCCAATATCGCCAAAGCACGCCATATCGCTATCTACCTGGCCATCGAGATGTGCGAGATGACGACCACGGCGGTGGGCGCCGAATTTGGCAACCGCAACCACTCGACCGTCAGCACGAGTTACAAAAAGGTCCAGAAGATGATCCAGGAAGACCGCACCGTCACCGAAGACCTCAAGTCGCTGCGCGATAAAATTACACTGCGCTCGTAGGGAAATAGAGACACCTGTTGAAAACTTGTCGAAACCACGGGCATAAGGTGTCTAAAACCCAACCCGCGGTGATGAAAAGTTTTGCGCAGGTTTTGAACGTGGAAAACCACCCCTGTTGCACACAGGTTGCTGTCGATTCTCTTTCTTGGTCTGACCTGCGTCTTTGGGAGTAATCAACAGTTTCGTCAGTGCTATTACTATTATTAAGATATTTATATCTATAGAAAGGTATTAAAAGATGAAGTTCACCGTCAGCCAGAGCTCGCTTACACAAGCCATCGGCGTCGTTATGAAGGGTGTCGCTTCGGCATCCACCCTCCCCATC
Organism: uncultured Collinsella sp.; assembly: GCA_900543945.1. Classification (GTDB taxonomy): domain Bacteria; phylum Actinomycetota; class Coriobacteriia; order Coriobacteriales; family Coriobacteriaceae; genus Collinsella. The sequence continues at coordinate 1,796 of UQTN01000148.1, forward strand.
CTGTCGGGCGTGCTCGTTAAGGCCCAAGACGGCATCTTGGAATTCCAGACCTCTAACTACACCATCTCGATCCGTCATCGCATCGCGGCGCATGTCGAAGAAGAGGGCGAGATGGTTATTCCCTGTAAGATGCTCTCCAATATCACCAAGACCCTCCCCGATGCCCCGGTTACCTTTGAGCTGTCCGAGCGCCAGGTGCTGATTGGTTGCGAGAAGAGCTCTTTCCGCCTGAACACGCTCGATGCCAATGACTTCCCCGAGTTTCCGGCCTATGCCATCGAGAGTGCCGTGGAGCTGCCGACCGATGTCTTGTCCGAAATGGTCGGCCGCGTGTGGCGCGTCACCTCGACCGACAAGGCTCGCCCCATCCTGGGCGGCGTGCACATGAAGGTCGAGAACAACACCGTACGCCTGGTAGCGACCGATTCCTTCCGCTTGGCCGTGTGCGATACGCAGGTCGAGACCTCGACCCTCGAGGGCTCCTTTGAGCTCAACGTTCCGGCTGACGCCTTTAACGACGCGCTGAACATCATGGCCAGCCAAGCGACCATCATGATCGGGGCTACCGACACCCAGGTCGTCTTCGAGGCCGGCAACACCACCTACGTGTCGCGTCGCATCGAGGGCGTGTACCCCAACTACAAGCAGCTCATCCCCGATTCGTGCGTGACGAGCGTCAAGATCGACGTCGCCGCCTTTAACGCCGCCCTCAAGCGCGTGGCCGTTATCGCGAGCGCCAACCCCGCCGTCAAGTTCGAGATCGATGTCGAGAACGGGCAGATGGGCCTGTCCTCCATTTCCAATGACCAGGACCTTGCGCAGGAGACGATCGATGTCGAGGCCGAGGGCGAGTCGGGTACCATCGCCTTCAACTACCACTACATCTTCGGCTGCCTCAATGCCCTGTCCAAGGAGAAGGAGATCACGCTGGAGCTCAAGAGCTACTCGCAGGCGGGCATCTTTAAGTCCTACGACAAGATCAACTACCTGTACCTGGTCATGCCGGTCCGCATCTAGCGCTGCGCCATGACCATGTTCGCCCGCGATCTTTCCGTCGCGCACTACCGCAGCTTCGATAGCTATCACCTTGCCCTGGACGAGGGCGTGACGATACTTGCGGGACCCAACGCGGCGGGAAAGACCAATCTCATAGAGGCGCTGCAGCTGCTGACGAGCGGCGCCTCGTTTAGGCATCCGACCGCAGCCGAGCTCGTCCATGACGGCGTGGGCTCGTGCAAGATCGAGCTGAGGCTCGAGGGCGACGGCCGCGTGCTTGATATGGGATTGAGCGCGGAGGACGGTAAGCGCTCGTTTAGCCGCAACGGCAAGAGATGCTCTGCCGCCGGTGTGCGCGGGGTTCTTCCGAGCGTGCTGTTTTGCCCCGACCATCTGGACATGGTTAAGCGTGGCGCCAGTGTGCGCCGCGCCGCCCTCGATGACTTTGGCATGCAACTGAGCGCACGCTATGCCGATCTTGCGAGCACCTATGGGCGCTGCGTGACCCAGCGTAACGCCTTGCTCAAGGAGACCTGGTGCTGCCGCGAGATGCTCGGCGCGTGGAACGATTCGATTGCCCGCGCGGGCTCGGCCCTGCTCGTGCACCGGTTGGCCCTGCTCGACCGGCTGGCGGGCCATGTGCACACTGCCTACGGGCAAGTAGCGTCAGGTGAGGCCGCCAACGTGACCTATGCGTCCACGCTGGGGGCTTTGCCCCAGGTCGAGGATCGCGAAGAGCTGAAGGGTTGGGCGTACGAGCGCATGCTGGCCGCCCTTGACGAGCATGCCGACGAGGAAATTCGCCGCGGCGTGACGTTGGTGGGACCGCATCGCGACGAGATTGAGTTTACCGTGGCGGGTCGCTCCGCCCGTTCATTTGCCAGCCAAGGACAGCAGCGCACGCTGGTGCTGTCCTGGAAGGTGGCCGAGGTTGCCGTGGCTCGCGATGTCCTGGGCACCGCCCCACTGCTGCTTTTGGACGACGTGATGAGCGAGCTCGACGGCGAGCGTCGCGGCGCTTTCCTGCGGCTGATCGGCGATGATATCCAGACGGTCATAACCACGACCAACCTGGGGTACTTTACCGATGACCTGCTTGATCGAGCCAAGGTGGTGAGCATGGGTGAGACGTGCTAATTACGAGCGCGAGAGCGAGACAGTCGCCTTCAGCGGGTTTTTGAACGCAGAGCGCCAGCGCATCCTGGCGGCTGCAACGCCTAAGCGCCGTGCGCAGATGGAGGCCGCCGAGGAGTCGCGCACGGTCTATCGCGCATGGAACGCGGTGTGCTCGGGCACGCGCGAGGGGCGGCATGTGACGGGACTGCGCTACCTGCCCGAGTCCAATGAGCTGCTGGTGTATCTCGACTCGCCCTCGTGGACGCAGGAAATGACGCTGTTGCGCGAGATCATCCGCGCGCGCATGGAGCGCGCCGGTGCGCATGTGGACGGCCTGGTGTTCAAAACCACCGCGCCCGGTCACACGCCGCCCGCCGCCAAGGAGCGCCTGCGCCCGGCGACGACCGAGCGC
>UQTN01000149.1 GCA_900543945.1 uncultured Collinsella sp.
CGCCTTGTTTCAAGGCACCTTGCTCGCTCTGGCGGGTTTTCGCTGTCGTTGCCAAAACAACGGCATCACCTTGGCTGCACACTCATTGGGGGCACTCATTGGGGACGTACTTAAATGAGTAGTCGTTGGGGACGTTCTTGTTTGACTAGTCGTTTAAGAACGTCCCCAATGACTATCTCTCCGCCCCCGTGGAATCGGGGGTCGTCTACCGAATGGTTGATGCGGCGCCCCTGCGTCCATGTCACACTCAGGGGTGGCCTGACCCAACTTGGAAGGAGCCCCCATGAGCCTTGACAACGTAACTCTGCGTGCCGCCACGCTCGATGACCTGGCCGGCATCGCCGCCATCTACAACCAGCTGTGGTGCAACACGCTGCGCAACCGAGGCGACGTCGAAGCCGCCGATTTCTGTGCGCGCTTTAACATCGCCATGCAGCTGCAGCGCTCCCCCATCGCGCTCGTTGCCGAAGCTGAAGGCCGCATCATCGCCGCTTGCTGCATCGGTATCTTCGAAGACGGCAAACCACGCACCAATCCCACGTGGGAGCCCTGCTACAACGAAATGTTCGTCCAGGCAACCGAGATGGCAAAGACCGCCGATGCCAAGCTCGAAGGCTCGCTCTTTGGCGATAGCCGCGAGAAGGCAACAGCCGACCGCTTTGCCGCCACGGGCAACGAATATGCCCAGGGCCAGCTCAACCTGATCATCATCGTGCCCGAATGGCAGGGCAAGGGGCTCGGCCGTGCGCTCATCGACCTTGCGCGCGCCGAACTCGCCAAAGCCGGGTGCACCAAATTCTTCCTGATGAGCGACTGCAACTCCGACTGGCAGTTCTACGAGCACCTCAACATGAAGCGCATCTTGGAGGATCACAGCCAGGACACCGGCGACGGATTTATCGTCTATATGTACGGAGGCGACACGCAGGATTAACTTGCATGTCGCCTCACGGGCTTTCTACAAGACGGCCCAAACCATCAACCAAGACGAGTCAACAAGGCGCGCTCTCCTCGGCAGCAAGGGCATTCGTGCTGTAACGAGTGGTGGAGATGGCCACGTTTGCACACAACTGTCTCGGATAGATAGCGGTCGAGCAGGCGCGCCCATGTGCGTGCGTCAAGACGCTCCTCCGCCCTGCCATACAGCGATCGACGGAGTGCCTCGCCCATAATGCCGCTAAAATCATCGAGCTCAAGAGCGTACTTTGGGACAACGTATCCGACCAACGTCCCCACAAACGGGCTGTGCCCATTACACACGCAGCTGTTTATCAATGGTGCAGGCGGAATGTCATCGTCGTCCAGGTCAAATATGTCCAAGTCCAGCTCACCAGAAGCGTATGGGTGTATTCCGCGGTTAAGCATCTTAAAGATATGGACCGCGAGTCCAAAGTCATCCGTCTGTGGCGTAAACACGGGGGCATTCGTGGACGCTGCCAAGCTCTCGAAATCGCTGATGCCGGCTATCTCCATGAGTTGAAGCACCTCGGGGGCAATATAGCCGGGAGCGGCGCACGCAGTCCTATGTGTCACATCCGAAAGCGTAAAGCTATACGAGCGCCTTGATGGTATCCATGCCCGCATGCGCCGAAGCCTCGCAACCCTTCTGCCCGTTGAGCACGCACTCGAGCAGCGTATCGTATGCGCGCTGGGCTTCGGGGGCCAGGTACGCCCTGTTAAACATGCCCTCGGGTCGCACGTTTCCCTTCGAATCGATTATACAAGCCCCCAATCTGTTTGGTTTCCCCAGATTGTGTGCCCGCACACCCAAGCCGCACGGCCCGCCGTTCAGCTGAAACCACCACACAAAAAGTCCGCCGACCATTGAAGTCGGCGAACTTTCGCGTGCGGACAATCAAGCACTGTTCACCATGGAACTGCTATTTACAGCGCGCCTTGGGCTGCTGCTGGGTGATGCAGTGGATGTTGCCGCCACCATAGATGACCTCGCGCGTCATGATGCCGATGACCTCGCGATCCGGATAGGCGGCTTGGATATCCTTGAGTGCCTGGGCATCGTTGGGGTCGCCAAACTGTGGCACCAGCACCGCCCCGTTGATGGGCAGGAAGTTGAGGTAGCTCGGCTCGAAAGCATCCTCGGGGGTACGCGGCAGCACACCCTCGACCGGATCGATGGTCGATGCCTCCTCCTCGGTCATATATACCGAGGTCGCAGGCATAATCACCTTGTGGATCTTGAGCTTGCGGCCACGGGCATCCGTCGTCTCGGAAAGCGTCTTATACGCCTCTTGGCACTCCTTGTAGAACTTATGGTTGGGATCATCGGTCCACATGCAGCAGACCTCTCCGGGCGCACTAAAGCATGCGACGTCATCCACGTGCCCGTTGGTCTCAAACGGGTCGATGCCATCCTTGATCCAAATGACCTTCTCGATGCCCAGGTACTCGGCAAGCTTCTCCTCGATCTGCCCCTTGGTGTACTGGGGGTTGCGGTCCTCATTGAGCAGGCACATCTCGGTGGTCACCACGGTGCCCTGGCCGTCGCAGTTAAACGAGCCACCCTCGAGGATATAATCCTCGGGACGATAGCGGTTAACCTGCTCGAGCTGTGCCACCTGCAGGCCAATGGAAGCGTCCTTGTCCCACGGGAAATACAGGCCGTCAATGAAACCGCCGTAAGCATTAAAGTGGAAGTGCGAGAGTGCCACGTCGCCCTTGTCGTTGACAAGAAACGCCGGGCCGGGGTCGCGGATCCAGGAGTCGTTGTACTCCATATGAATCACGCGCACGTTCTCAACGCCATCGAAAATCTCGCACACCGCAGGGAAATCCTCGGCATTGACACCAACGGTGATGGGTTGGAAGCGTGCAACGGTCTTAATAATCTCGGTAAAGACCTTTTGCGCCGGCTTGGCACCGCAGCGCCACACATCCGAACGATGCGGCCACAAAATCCAGGTGCGCTCCTGCTCCTCATACTCGCCGGGCATATAGAACCCGTCCTTCTTAGGTGTGGACTCACTCTCGTAGATGGTCTTCATTTCAAGCTCCTAAATCTCGGTGCTTTTGCTTGACGAGACCATGATGCGGCCGCACCGAGATGTTCTCAATGGTCCCTCGAGCCCCTTTCAGCGATCGACGGTATACCATTCGCTGACCTAAAGTTCTATTCAGGCCGAGAACATGACATACTGGGTTCCGCAATGGAAAGGACGCCCTATGCCCCCATGCAATAAACAGCAGACTATTGAGTTGGACAGTACGACCTGGACTGCTCTCAACGAGCTCGCGCTTGCAATCCACGCATCACACGGTGTCGATAAGCTGCAAAAGGAGACCCTCGAGGGAACGATAGGGCTCGTGCCCCATCGGATCGCCATGTTCGACCTGATCGAGGCGGCGGGCAGTGATGCCCCACGCTACGTCCACCCCGCAAGCAGCGGAATGGACGACCGCGCACTGAGCGACTACTACAACCGCTACGCCGCGATGGACTATACAACATGGAGCTTTGACTTACATAAGGTCGGCGTCTACCGCGACCTCGACCTCGTCGACGTCAAGCGACGCGATGCCACGCCCATCTATCGCAAATGGATGGAACCGCAGGGCGTCTACTTTGGCTGTACGGCCACGCTTGCTCACAACAACCTACCACTTGGAAGCATCACCCTGTTTCGCGAACGCACGGCCGGGGACTTCACTGACACCGAGCTCGCAATCCTGCTCGAAATCGCTCGGCACGCGAGCCTCGCGCTCGCCAACCTCTATCCTCGGGGCATTAAACTCACCCAGACCGAAGACACAAACCATCTGAACGCCTTCATTACAGAACACAATATCCAACCGCGCGAAGCCGAAGTCATGCGGCTCATGCTCGACGGCAAAACGAACAAACAGATGGCAAACGAGCTATTCATAAGCGAGTCAACCGTCAAGAAGCACATCAACGCCATCTATCGCAAGCTCGGCGTCGGCAACCGCCTGGGCCTTATGACTGCCGTGCAAAACATCCTGCGATGAAAAAAGGGCGCCCTCCATGCGGAGAACGCCCTTTGATTTCGCCATTTGAATTAGTGTCGGCTCTGGCTCAAAGAGTAGACAGGTTTATTTTGGCAGGTTTTATCTGGGCAAATGTCAGCCGCCGCGAGGGAGCTGCCTTCC
>UQTN01000150.1 GCA_900543945.1 uncultured Collinsella sp.
ACGCGCTCGGGCGTCAGCAGCAGACGATCGAGCAGTCCGGCCGAGGTACCCGCATCGCGCGCAGCGGACATATCGAGCTCGTTGGCGGCGACGATGGAGTCGACGCCGTCGCGCAGCGCCGCGGCCATGGCGCGCACGGCCTCCTGGCGCTGTTCATCGCTCGCCGTGGCAAGCGAGGCCGACGCTGCCTTGGCGGCAACGGCAAGATCGTGGACATACGTGGCTATATCGACCGACATGGGCGGCCCTTTCTCCTAGAAGTTTGCAACCATGGTAGCCGATTTGCGCATGGCCTCGCCCGCGGCGGTAGAATTGGTCAACCCGAAACACCGCAACGAACGGAAGACTCACATGGCCCTCATCACTTCGTACCACGTCCCCGGCCTGTATGTCGAGGACCACAGCATCGACGTCCCCCTCGACTGGCGCGGCCTGGAGCCGATGCTCCTGGCCGTCGGCAGCACCATGCGCCGCGGCGCTATACCGACACCCATCGCCGGTGCGCCCGAGAGCATCAAGCTCTTCTACCGCGTGGTTTGCGCACCCGACCGCATCAACGACGACCTGCCGCTCCTTCTCTTTTTGCAGGGTGGCCCCGGTGGCGAGAGCCCGCGTCCGCTGTCGCCCACAAGCGATGGCTGGATCGAAGAGGCCGTCAAGCATTTCCGCGTCGTGCTGCCCGACCAGCGCGGTACCGGGCGCAGCAGCTGTGTAGACGGGCGCACGATTGCCGCACTGGGCGAGCGCGCCGAGGCGGCCGGCTCCGATGCTGCCCGCTCGCAGGCGGACTTCCTCAAGCGCCACCTCGCCAGCTCCATCGTGCGCGATTTTGAGTACCTGCGCCTGGTGGGCTTTGGCGGCAGGCCCTGGGTCACGCTCGGGCAGAGCTACGGCGGCTTTTTGACGCTGAGCTACCTGTCGCTCTTCCCCGAGGGCGTGGCGGCAAGCTTTACCTGCGGCGGCATCCCCCACGTACCGGCGAGCGCAAGCGAGGTCTACGCGCACACCTTCCCGCGCATGGCTGCCAAGACGCAGCAGTATTACAACCGCTACCCCGCCGACGTCGAGCGCGTGGCGGCCCTGGCAGATGCCCTCGAGGAGCAAAAGCCCGTGCTACCCGACGACTCGCCGATGACGGTCGAACGCCTGCAGCTCATGGGCAGCGACTTTGGCATGAAGCCGAGCTTTGAGCGCATGCATTGGATTATCGATCATGCTTTTGTTGACGGCGACGGCACGCTGGCCTGCGGCGCCTCGGTATCTGACAGCTTTTTGATGCGCGCCTTCGAGCGCACCAACACGCGCACGAATCCGCTGTACTGGACGCTTCAGGAGTTCATCTACGCCGACGGCGACACCATGCCCATTCGCTGGGCCGCGGCAGAAGAGAAGGCCCATCGTGCCGAGTTCGACACGCTCACGCGACCGCTCATGTTTACCGGCGAGGCCATGTTCCCGTGGATGTTTGAGCAGATGCCCGAACTTAAGCCCTTCAAGCCGGCGATGGATCTGCTTATGGAAGACACCAGCTGGGACAAGATCTATGACCCGCAGCGCCTGGCGTGCAACGAGGTGCCCCTGCAGGCCGCGGTGTACTTCGATGACATGTACGTGGACTCGGGCATGCAGCTCGATACGCTCAGCCGCGTGGGCAACTCGCATGCCTGGGTGACCAACGAGTTCGAGCACGACGGCTTGCACGGCAGCGTGGTGTTCAAGCACCTCTTCGACGAAGCCCTCAACCGCGGAGACCTGCGCCAGATCTTCTAGCAAAGGAGTGTCCCAAAGTGCCGGCACATAAGGAACGTCCCCAAGTGCCGGAAAAGGAGAGGCAGCACTGCTGGCAAAACGAGCCGCAGCGCTGCCTCTCTTTATGCAAACACTATCAAGTTGTCCCTATGGATCGCGGGCTTCTCGGCCAGGTCTGCGAGCAGGCGGTTGCTGGCAATCTGGTCCTGGCGGCGGCCGGCGGCAAGCTCCAGCACGTCCGAATCGGCCTCGGCGATACCACGGGCGACAACCATGCCGCTCGGGTCGCACACGTCGAGCACATCGCCCTCGGCAAACTGGCCATCGACCTCGCGAATACCCACCGCGAGCAGCGACGATCCGCGGCTGACCAGCGCCTTCGCGGCGCCGTCATCGACCGTCACCGAGCCGTGCGCCTTGTCGCCCAGTGCAATCCACAACTTGCGCGGCGCAATGTCCAGGCGCTCCGCCGGCGGATCGAACAGCGTACCCACGCTCTCGCCGCGGGCCAGACGCACGAGCGCATCGGGCTCCTCGCCCGAGCAAATCACGCTTTGAATGCCCGCCGTCATGAGAATGCGGCTCGCGCGAATCTTGGTGATCATGCCGCCCGTACCCACCGATGTGGAAGAATCGCCCGCCGAGGCGATAATCTTGGCATCGATCTTATGCACGACCGGGATAAACTCGGCCGTCGGATCCTCATGCGGATTGGCGGTGTAGAGGCCATCGATGTCCGAGAGCGTCACGCACAGATCGGCAGAAACCAGGCAGCTCACAAGCGCCGCCAGCGTGTCGTTGTCGCCAAACTTGATCTCATCGACGGTGACGGTATCGTTCTCGTTGACGACCGGCACCACGCCGAGCTCCACCAGGCGAAGCAGGGCGTCGCGCGCGTGCAGGTAGGACGTGCGGCGCGCCGTGTCGTGACGCGTGAGCAACACGAGCGAGGTGAGCAGGTCGCGCGCATGGAACTCCTCGTCGTAGGCCGACGAGATGATGCACTGACCGGCCGAGGCGCAGGCCTGCAGGCTCGGCAGGTCGCCGACCGGCTTACGGTCGAAGCCCAGCACGGGATAGCCGCAGGCAATGGCGCCCGAGCTCACCACGATCAGGCGCCAGCCAAGCTCGCGCAGCGCTGCGGCCTGGTCGGCAAGCCCGCCGATAAAGGCGCGGTTGACCTTGCCGTCGGCGCCCACCACCGTGGACGAACCGATCTTTACCACCATCGTTTTATAAGAAGTCGTCATACGTCAAACCAATCAACTGTTCAGCGAACGGCCGAGCTGGCGGCCAAGGAAGCGTGACTCGCCCCTACCGCCCAAGGAATTAGTGAGCCCAGGGAAAGGCAGAAGCCGCGGCCATGTTCTTGCGCACAAGCTCGTCGCGCACCTGTGCCAAGCCCTGCTCCATGCCCACCACATAAGTCTGCGGGTACAGGAAGCGCTTGTAGACCGGATCCAGATGGTCCAGTGCCCAGGTGCAACGCTCGCGTGCGTCCTCAATGCTCTCGCGCGGGGCAACGGCGCTGCCATCGCGCACGATCGGCGCCAGCAGCTCGCGATACTCGAGCTCGGACACATCGGTCACCAGCGCAGCATCGTTCACGGCCACGAGGGTATTACCGCGCGCGGCGCCCTCCCCAGACAGATGATCCTCGTCATAGATCATGTCGCAGATCGGGCCGCCAAAGCCGTCGTAATAACGGCGCACGCGCTGCACACCCGGGATCGTGCGCTTGTAGGGCTGCTCGGAGAGCTTAACCACCGGCGTCCACGGATCCGTCTCGCTCGCACGGCGGGCGGAAAGCTTATACACACCGCCAAGCGCCGGCTGGTCGTAGCAGGTCGCGAGCTTGGTACCCACACCAAAGCTATCGATGGGCGCACCCTGATCGAGCAGCGACTGAATCGTGTACTCGTCCAGATCGTTGGAAACCGAGATCCCTACATAGGGCAGGCCCTCGGCATCAAAACGGCCACGCACATATTTGGAGAGCTTGGCGAGGTCGCCCGAGTCGATGCGAATAGCCGACAGGCGCTCGCCCACCGCCTCCATCTCCTTGGCAACCGTAATGGCATGCTCGCAGCCCTCGCGCACATCGTAGGTGTCGATGAGCAGCGTACAGTTCTTGGGGCTCGACTTGGCAAAGGCACGGAAGGCCTCGAGCTCGGAATCGAAGCTCATCACCCAGCTGTGCGCATGCGTGCCAAAGACGGGAATACCGTAGCGGCGGCCGGCGAGCACATTGGACGTAGAGGAACAGCCGGCAACGTAGCTCGCGCGCGCGACGGCCAGGCCGCCATCGGGACCCTGGG
>UQTN01000151.1 GCA_900543945.1 uncultured Collinsella sp.
CGTCTGCTTCTCGCTACTTGTGTTCTTTGCCGGAAGTCACTTTGCCGTCTTTCACCCCACGGGAGCAAACCAAAGCTACCCGACGTGGCTTCTCATAATCGAGTATTTTTTCTTTGTCGATGGCCTTATGGTGCTTGTGCATTTTGCGCTGCTCGATAAGCGCCGTCTCCGTCGGCGATTCGCACTGCTCGACAGCTATCGCGGCAAGAAACTTGCGAAACTCTGGCTCAAGGTATTGGGTGTGCTGCTCCTATGCATGATCGTCATAGTCGCGGTTGCCAATGTGACCGGCGTCGTCGATACCTCCGCTACCTAAAAGAAAAGGGCCCCATTGGGGCCCTTTGCAGTTGCACTTAGATGCGGTTCATCTGAGCGGCGACTTTGTTGTACCAGTCCTGCCACGTGGGCGGGCAGTACTTTTTGGCCGCGGCCGGGGTAAGGGTGGAGCCGTAGTTGGCGCCCAGATAGGCAACGTGAGCGGAGATGCCCTCGCTCCAGCTGCCAAAGCTGCGCCAACCGCCGCCACGGGCACTCCAGCCCCAGGCGTTGTAAGAATTGGCGCAATAAGCACCCTTGGTGCTCTCGATGCAGGCGATGGCGGGGGACCAACGGGGGTCGACACCGGTATTCCAAGCGGCGACGGCAAAGTTATAGCCCTGGCCTGCCATGGGGGAGCCGGCGAGATAATTGTCGATGCGGCCCGTCCACTCATTAATGAACGAATCGTAATCGGAGCTACCGGTATTGGCGTTGTTCACCGTGGTGTCGATGGTGGTGTTGGTGTTGGTGGCCTGGCTGCTGGAATTGCTGCCGCTTACGCCCTCGCCCGAGAGCTTCTCGGCGGCAGCGGCCTTATCGGCCTCAAGCTTGGCAAGCTCGGCGGCATTTTCCTGCTCGGCTTTTGCCTGTGCCTCGCTGCGGAGCTGCTGGGCCTGAGCCAACGCATCCTCGGCGTTTTTCTGCTCTGCCTCAAGCTGAGACTTGGCCTGCTGGAGCTCAGCCTTGTTCTGCTCGAGTTCGGTTTGCATGTTATTGAGCTGTTCGATCTCGTCGACGCTCGAGCTCGTGATCTGGTTGGTGTATTTGCAGGTCGTGATGAACTCACCCAGGCTCTGCGCGTTGACCAGGAAGCTCACGATGGGGTTGGTGCCCTTCTGATACTTGTACAGATCGCGCATGGCGGAGCTTGCCTTGGCCTGCTGCTCGGGAAGCTTAGCCTCGATTTCCTCGATGCTTGCCTCATTGGAGTCAATCTGCTTTTGCAGGTCATCGAGTTTGGTGCGGGCGTCGTTGTAGGCGCTCGTGGCGGCTTCGATCTTCTGCTGGGCTGCGGAAAGCTGGTCCTGCGTTGCCTGCGAGGCGGCATACGCCGCAACGGGGGAGAGCATCGGCGTGGCCGTCAGCGCAACGGCGAGCGCGGCGCTCGTGATGATACGAGCCGGCTTCGACGCAATGAGCGCTGCGGCGCGATGATTCGAATGCTGCATCCAGTCCCTCTGCAATCAATCGTAGGTTATGGTTTGAACGGTATTCTACTACTGCTTTCGACCTCAACTTGAACCTTAAAGGTTCCAAAGGGTCAAGTTGAACTTGAGGCTTTGGCTTTGACCTGCAGTTATGATGAATTGTTGAGAAACCATAGAGTTCAACTTTAACGTTACGGGGGCCTGTTTAAGAGGAGTTTAGGGCTGTAAAAGCTATCTCAACAGGGGGTTTGCAGCTACAAGGCTTCATCGCGGTGAGTGCGGCCTTTATGCTGGACGATTACGTCGATTGCCATAGATACGGTGGAGCTTTGGGCGCCGGCGGCTTGGCACGCTAGAATAAATCAGTTGCGCAAAGACCGCCCCGTTGTGTGGGCAGTTCATGATAGGAAGTTTCCATGGCATTGCAGTTTACAGAGCGCGAGTTCATTCCCGTGCTGCTCGGTGGCGACATCAACGCCTATTCGGTGGCGCGCGCCTTCTATGAGGAGTACCAGGTCAAGAGTCTGGTCTTTGGCAAGTATCAGACGGGTCCCGCGTACCGCAGCCAGATTATCGACTACACGCCCAACGTGGATATCGATACCATGCCCGTGATGCTCAGGACCGTCAACGGCATTGCCCAAGCGCATGCCGATAAGACGATTGTCCTTGTGGGCTGTGGCGATAACTATGTTGCCCTCGTGGCTCAGGCCAAGGATGCCCATGAGTTGGCGGATAACATCGTCGCGCCTTACGCTCCCTATAGCATGCTTGAGCAGTGTCAGAAGAAGGAGATCTTCTACGAGCTGTGCGAGAAGCATGGCGTGCCCTATCCGCATACCTTTACCTTCACCATGGCGATGCTGAACGCCCAAGGCGAGGCGCCTGCCGAAGTGCTCGACCAGATCGATTTTCCCTACCCGATGATTCTGAAGCCTTCTGACGGCATCATGTGGTGGCAGCACGAGTTCGAGGGCCAGAAAAAGGCCTATGAGATTGCCGACCGTGCCGAGCTGGAACAGGTCATTCGTGACTCGTATGCCAGCGGCTACACCGACGACCTGATCTTGCAGGATCGCGTGCCCGGCAATGACGAGTACATGCGCGTGCTCACCAGTTATTCCGACCGCAACGGCAAGGTGCGCATGATGTGCCTGGGTCACGTGCTGCTCGAGGAGCATCAGCCTCACGGTGTCGGCAACCACGCCTGTATCATCACCGAGCCCAATGACGAGCTCATGGGCGGCGTGCGCAAGTTGCTCGAGGACCTTCACTTTGTGGGCTATTCCAACTTTGACGTTAAGTACGACGAGCGCGACGGCTCGTTTAAGTTCTTCGATTTCAACACGCGCCAAGGTCGCAGCAACTACTACGTCACTAACAGCGGCTTTAACGTTGCCAAGTATGTGGTGGACGAGTATGTGTTCAACCGCCCGTTTGAGCCGGAGTTTGTGACGGCGCAGGACGAGGCGCTGTGGATGGTCGTTCCCATGGGGGTCGTCGACAAGTACGTCAAGGATCCCGAGCTGCGCGCTAAGGTGCATCGCCTGGACAAGGAAGGCAAGGGCGCCGACCCTTCGTTTATGAAGGGCGACTTTGTCTTTAACCGCTGGCTGCGCATGTGGCACACCAAGCTGCGCCACTTTAAGCTGTTCAAGACGTATTACAAGTAGATGAGTGCGGCGCCCGTCCGGTTTGCATCGGGCGGGCGCGGGTATGATACGCGCAATTGTGCAAGCGTCACCAAGGAGGCGGCGATGGAAAAGCTGGGAGTTATCGGTGGCATGGGCGCCGAGGCCACGTCGTATTACTACGACCAGGTGGTGCGTCATACGGCTGCTGCCTGCGATCAGGAACATATCGACATGGTGGTGCTCTCCAAGTCGACCATGCCCGACCGCACGTTGGCCATTAAGACCGGCGAGCATGCCAAGCTGCTGGCGACCATGAAAGAGTGTGCCCAGGCACTCGAGTCGCTGGGCTGTGCGCACATTGCCATTCCCTGCAACACGTCGCACTACTTCTACGACCAGATCCAGTCGTTTACGAAGGTGCCGATTATCCACATGCCGCGTGAGTCGGTGCGCTATGCTCTGGCCGGTGCGGTGATGGGGGAGTGCGAGTTCGACCCCAACCTGAGTATGCCGGCCGAGCCGGTGCACAAGATTGGCATTATGGGCACCGACGGAACCGTGGGCGCGGGCGTCTACGGCCGCGAATGCGAGGCTGCGGGTGTTGAGGTCGTCTATCCCAGCGAGAAACGTCAGAACGATGTGATGTCGCTTATCTACGATGATGTGAAGGCCGGACGTGAGCCCGATATGGATAAGTTCGACCGCGTGATGTGGGAGTTCGCCCGTAGCGGCTGCGACCGTGTCATTCTGGCCTGCACCGAGCTATCGGTGCTGCAGAAGTATCGAGAGATGCCCGAGATCACCCTCGAT
>UQTN01000152.1 GCA_900543945.1 uncultured Collinsella sp.
CGACCACAGTAACCACCAACAAAACGAACACCAAGGGCGGCCTGCCCACCACCGGTGATCGTTTTGATGGCCGCGTGGTGGCTGCATTCGCCATCGCTGGCGTTGCCGTCATCTCCGCGGGCGGTTACTTCCTCTACCGTCGCAATAAGGAGTAACGTCTTAGCTGAGCGGGCGAGGCAGCAATGGCAGCCTCGCCCGCTTAACCCGCCTTTTTGGCCGACGGGAAACCCACGGGAAACCCGCCTGAAATCTTTTTAAAAAAGATTTCCCCGCACACACTTCGCTGTGCTATAGTGCAGCGCAACAGCAACTAGGTGCGACCGCGCCACGGCATCACGAAAGGAGCCACCAACATGAAGAACACGATGAAATCTCTCAACAACTGGTGGTGGCGTGATGCGAATACGATCGGTCGACAGTGAGTCCCTCACGCCTGTTTTTGCGCTCTAGGTGATTGGAAGGCCTCCGGTTTCGACCGGGGGCCTTTTTCTATCTCGAGCCCGATCGCATTCGCATCACGCGCCTCCGCTTTTCTCTTGCAATCCCCTTCCGAAAGGATTTTCACCATGTCTCAGAACACCACCGCCACCCAGCCCCGCACCGTCCAGACCGCCGACCGTGGCAAACTCGATGTCCGCGCCCTCGTCCTGCTCGCCATCCTGCTCGCCGCCGGCTTCATCCTCAACTTCACCGTCGGCAAGGCAATCTCGGGCATCTCGGGCGGCATGATCAGCCCCGAGTTCATCATCTCGGCCTTCTGCCTCACCATCCTGGTCGTTCGCCCCAACATCGGCCAGGCGCTCGTCATTGGCCTCATCTCGGCTGCCGTGATCCAGATCACCACCACTTCGCCGTTCGTCGATTTTGCCGCCGAGGGCATCGCCGCCATGCTCATGGCCGGCATCGTCAACGCCGCCGGCAAGAACGGTCAGGTCAAGCCTGCCGTCGCCATCGTCGCAACCTTCGTGACCACCTTTGTCTCCGGCGCCATCTTCATGGTCATCAAGATGGCCATGCTCGGCGTGGTCGGCGAGCTCGCCGCCGCCATGTTGCCCGTCGTCGCCATGACCGCCGTCTTTAACGCCATTCTGGTCGGCGCCCTCTACCTGCCCATCCAGAAGGCCCTTAGGCTCAACTAACCCGCTCGGCTTTACGAGCCACCCCATCTTGGCGTTCATTCGTCGCTCGCGTACCGAAGTACGCTTCGCTCCTCTTTCGCGCCAACCTGGGGCCCCTCGTAAAGCCGTCTCCGTGCTCCACCATCAAAGACTGTCCCAGACAACTAGCTCTTGGGGACGTTCTTAAACGACTAGTCATGTAAGAACGTCCCCGATGACCATGAAAGGTATCCATGGAAACGATCATCAACGTCGACGATGTCTCGTTCTCCTATGGCACGCAGACCGAGCAGGCGCTCAGCCACATCTCACTCAGCGTGAACAAGGGAGATTTCATCGGCATTATCGGGCCCTCGGGCGCCGGCAAGTCCACGCTTGCCGCCTGCCTGTCGGGCGCCGTGCCCCACCACTACACCGGCACGTTCTTTGGGTCCGTCATGGTTGACGGCCACGACACCTGCGAGGTCTCGTTGACCGACGTGTCGCAAATCGTCGGCAGCGTGCTGCAGGATATCGACACGCAGATGGTCGCCTCGGTCGTCGAGGACGAGATGCTCTTTGGCCTCGAGAACTTTGGCGTGCCGCACGACCAGATTGAGCAGCGCGTCACCGAAACCCTCGAGACCGTCGGCATCAGCGACCTGCGCGACCGCGAGATCGCCACCCTCTCGGGCGGACAGAAGCAAAAGGTAGCCATCGCTGCCATCCTCGCTATGCGTCCGCGCGTCTTGGTTCTCGACGAGCCCACCGCGGCACTCGACCCCGCCAGCTCCACGTTGGTCTTCGAGACGCTACGTGAGGCAAACCGCGCACTCGGCATCACCATCGTCGTCGTTGAGCAAAAGGTCGCCCTGCTCTCGGAGTACTGCAACCGCGTGCTCGTGCTCAACCAGGGCGAAATCGCGCTGCAGGGCGAACCACACGAGGTCTTCGCGCATACCGACGAGCTCCGTGCCATCGGCGTCGACTGCCCTCGCGTCACGCGTATCTTCAATAGCCTCCAGGCCGATGGCCTGGTAAGCGGTACCCCTTGCTTGGATGTCGATGAGGCCGAGCGCCTGATTTCGGGCATCGTCGACCCCGCACACTCGGCCATCGAAGCCCAGGCGCCCGCTGGTTCCCCGCATGCACCGTCGTTGCGCCCTCATGCCAAGGACGCCGAGCCCGTGCTCACCTTCGATCATGTTGAGTTTGCCTATCCCAATGGCGGCGCCGCCGTCCACGACCTCAACCTGACCCTCTATCCCGGCGAGCTCGTGGGTATCGTCGGCCAAAACGGTGCCGGCAAGACCACGCTCACCAAGCTGCTCACAGGCCTGCTTAAGCCCGCCTCGGGCAGCGTGCGCGTCACGGGACTGGATACCGCAGCCGTTCCCACGAGCCGTATCGCCCGCGAAGTCGCAACCCTCTTCCAAAACCCCGACCGCCAGATCTGCAAGGACACCGTGCTCGACGAGGTCGCCTTTGGCTTGGAGCTTACCGGCATCGACCGTGCCGAGGCGCTGCGTCGCGCCCAGCTCGTCATCGACCGCTTTGGCCTGCCTGCCGATGAGGCGCCCTTCTCGCTCTCGCGCGGTCAGCGACAAATGGTGGCGCTTGCCTCCGTCGTAGTGGTTGAGCCCAAGATCGTCGTGCTCGACGAGCCCACGAGCGGCCTTGATTACCGCGAGTGCATGACCGTCATGGAAACGGTGCGCACCATGGCCGAGCGCGGTTGCGCCGTTATCATGGTCTGCCACGATATGGAAGTCGTCTCGGATTTTGCCGAGCGCATTGTGGTAATGGCCGACGGTCGCATCCTCGACCGTGGCCGCACGCACGTGCTATTCTCGAACATCGATCTCATGCGGCGCGCCTACGTGGAGCCTCCCCAGGTTATTGAACTCTCGCGCCGTCTGGCATCTTCGTTCTCGCCCGCTTTTGCGCAGGTGAGCGAGGTCACCGATGTCGTGCGAATTACCAAGGAGATGGTCCACCGTGGTTAACGTCATCGACTACATGCCGGGCGATACGCTGCTGCATCGCCTGAATCCCGTCGTCAAACTGGGCCTTGCCGCCGCCATCATCATCGGCATCTTCCTGTCCGACACCTACGTGGCGCTGTTGGGCTTTTTGGCACTCACCCTCGCACTGGGCGCCTATGCCGGTGTCGTCGACCGTCTGCTCTCGCTACTCAAGCTGCTGATTCCGCTCGCGCTTATCATGCTGGTGCTCCAGCTGGCCTTTATGCGCGACGGCAACATAGTGTGGGGCTTTATCACCGACACGGGCCTCATTACCGGATCGAAGGCCTGCCTACGCCTGTTGGGCGTGGCGCTGCCACTCATCCTCATGCTTATGGTGACCAAGCTCAACGACCTCGCCAACGCCTGCGTCGAGGTGCTGCACGTGCCGTATCGCTATGCCTTCACCTTTACCACGGCGCTACGCTTTGTGCCGGTGTTTGGTCAGGAGATGAACGCCATCATGGAAGCGCAGACCGCACGCGGCGTCGAGTACGACACCAAGAACCCCATCAAGAAGCTTAAGCTCATGCTGCCACTGTGCGTGCCACTGCTCATCTCGAGCGTGGGCAAGACCGATGCCACAGCCTTGGCGGCAGAACAGCGCGGCTTCTATCTGCGTACACGCGCCAGCTCGTACAAGCGCTACCCCATCAAGGTCCTGGACATCGCCGTGCTCATCGTCAGCATCGCCCTCATCGCCATCGGCTTCCTGTTCTAGTTCGCCACCGGCAGCAACCGCCCAACGCAAAAGGCCTCGGCTCGCA
>UQTN01000153.1 GCA_900543945.1 uncultured Collinsella sp.
GATCGTATGCCGAGCGCGTCGCCCGTCCCAACGCTTCCGCACTCGCAAAACGCTTGGCCGGGTCGAGCGCCATCGACATGCAGACGGCATCGGCAAGTGGAGTGGGAATGCCACGCGCCTCGCATTGCTCGCGCATGTCGAGCCCTGGTTTAGGGTCGACTCCCGTCAAGCAGAAGAACAACAGGGCGCCCAGTGCGTAGACGTCGCTGCGCACACTCGTCTGCCCAAACCCATACTGCTCGGGCGGCGCATAGGGTCGCGTGCCAAACTTGACGGTGTCGGCATCGGCGCCATCGCGCCATACGCGCGCGATCCCCAAGTCGATAATCACCAGCGACGAAAACGTCAGGCCCTCATCGAGCGTACAGTTCGCACCCGTCACGATGATATTCGACGGTTTGAGGTCGCGATGGATCACCGGCGCCGACGTCTCCCCCGCCATTGCAAAACCGGCGTGGAGCTCGCCCACGGCATCGCATAGGGCAGGATACAATTCACGCGCATAATCGGGGGTGGCTCCCAGACGGTCCACCAGCGCCCTGAGCGTCTCCCCTTCGATGTATTCCATAACCACGTTGAGCTCGTCGCCCACACGATGACAATCGACGATTCTGGGCGGGTGCTCAAAACGCCTGCCTGCCCGCTGGGCGGCAAACAGACGCCCGTATGCCCCGCCGATTTGAGCCGAAGCATCGATGCGTTTACGGACAAAGGGGCCGAGCGAACCACCGCCGGTTCCTTCAAAGTACACGAGCTCGGTTGTTTCAACGGACGAGCGCTTAAGTACACGCTCCACGCGATAGCTGTCGTCGCGATCGAGCGACGCCAGGTGCTCGGCAAGCGCTGCGGTCAGCTCGTCATCGAAATATGTTGGGGTCTGAGTATCCATAGCCTCCATCATAGCGCAGGGCGCAGACACCTCATGGCATCCGCGCCCCGTTCGTTTGCATCCTTGTTCGGCAGCTCCGCCGGCTCAGATATCAGCTGCTAACTCACCGTCTCCTCGGCAAAGCGATACAGCTCCTCGTTGACCTTTTGGAGGCTGCACCCGCGATCGATGCAAAAGATGATAATCGCATCACGACGATCCTTGCAGTTAAGGACGCTTACCCCGGCAGCCGTCAGTGCACGGTTGGCCTCTTTGAGCGTCAGCGCCATCGCAAAGGCAATCTGCAGTACCTTATTGCGGCTCGGGTGACGCGCACCGGTAAAGATCTGATAGCCAAAGGTCTCATTGAGATCGGCCATACGAACCACGCGCGAGCGCTCCAAGCCCTTTTCCTGCAGCAGCTGCTTCAGGTAGTCCGAAGGCGACGGGGCGGCAAAGTCGTGCTCCCTGATATAGCCATCGATGTTCGGCGCATCGAGAAGCTCATTGAGCAGCTCCTCGGTCAGCTTTTTATCGGGCATACGACTTCACCTCCCCCAGTGCATGCAACATGCTAGAAACCGCTTACGTCCGAACGCTCCCAGCTAGCAACCTGGTCGGGAGACACCGTACCCAGCGCCTCGAACTTCCAGGAGCCGCCCGCCTTCAGATGATTGGTGTTTGCAAGAGCCGTTCCAACCTGGTTGCCATCGGCATCATACAGAACATACTCAATCTGAATGTAGCTCTTTTCCTTGTCCGTGTTATTGGTCAGTGTGCCCGTGATCTTATAGGCAAACTGATTGGAGGTGTCTTCAGCCTCGTCAGCAATGGTATACGGTTCTTGCGGTTCTTTTTGCTCCTCAGCCTGCTGTGTCGCCTCGGCAGGTTTTGCCGAATCGCTCGCAGACGAATCGGTTGAATTGCCACCCATAGAGCCCACGGCACCGACGATAACCAGCACCACGATGAC
This sequence comes from uncultured Collinsella sp., assembly GCA_900543945.1. Lineage (GTDB taxonomy): Bacteria > Actinomycetota > Coriobacteriia > Coriobacteriales > Coriobacteriaceae > Collinsella. The sequence goes on from UQTN01000153.1 coordinate 1,842, forward strand.
GCCTAGGACAATCTTGCCGATCGGCTTCTTTCCCTCTTTTGCCATTATTCATCCTTCCTACAATCCGGCTACCGTGCCGGCACACAGCACATCGTAGGAAGGATTGAATTTGAATTCATTAGCTGAGAGCTAAGGTTGCGGTAAACGGCCAATGCAGTTATCCAAACGCCGAGCAAACGCACTTTGCACGACCGTCTGCTGGCAGTGCATCAACCCACCGTGACGGCTTCGCCGGTAAAGGCACTGATCATCAACAGGGCAAAGAACACCAGGTAGCTGACACTCAGCGGGTACGCAATGATCAGGAATACGACCCAGCCGACATTGGTTTTACCGTCGGCACGGCGTTGCCCACGATTGCGGCAGAGCCAAATCGTCACGCCGATGGCAGTGATAAACAGTACGAGTGCCGCCGCAGCCAGCCCAGCAAGCACAAACATCACGCCAATGCTCACAGCAATGACCGGAAGTAGCAGCAAACCACACCCGCATCCACCCGGACTATATACGGCAGATTGCCGACGTCGCCTCATCGTCACTCCATCACGAGCAATCGTTTGTAGACATCGAGGCCTTTGAGTAGGATTTCCTCGTCGAAGAGCATACTATCGGTATGCAGAGCGCTTGTGGCATAGGCGGGGCAGCCATCCGAATCACTCGGGTTGTCTTGGTCCTCTGGCATACCCGTGCCCAGCAGGAAAAACACGCCCGGCAGATGGCGTTGGTAGAACGCGAAATCCTCGGCAATCAGCAGCGGCTCGTCCACGAGCTGTAACTCGGGCAGAGCAGGCGCGATTCGAGCAAACAACTCGGGGTCGTTGTCGACCGGCGGATAGCCCTCGGCAAAATCGAGGTCATATGTGCAGCCCGTTGCGACGCAGGCATCGTCCAGCACGCGGCGCACGCCCTCGCGCGCGCGGTCGAACATGTCGTCCGTAAACACACGTAGGCTGCCGGCAACATGGGCCTCCCCCGCCACCGCATTGCAGACGGTGCCGGCCTGCAGCAGGCCGAACTTACCAATGCAGGGCTCGTCGACACCCAACTCGTCCATGAGCTCGCGCTCGGAAACCAAGAACTTGGCAGCCGCCAGCGCCGCATCGTGCGACTCCTCGACCGGAACGCCATAGGTCTTGGCGATATGGATGCTCGTGCCATGGATATGAATGTGTGTCTCACTCGAACGCGCCAGCAACGGACCGGAGCAGCTCGCCAACGTGCCGGCGGGCAGATCGGGCCACACGTGGAAGCCGAAGATGCGATCCACCCCGTAGCGCTCGAACACGCCGCTCTCGCACACCGTCTTGGCACCACCAGTCGTCTCCTCGGCCGGCTGGAACACAAAGAGCACATTGCGCTTAATGGCGCCCGGCTGCTCGCGAATCGCACGGTCGACATACGTCGCTGCGGCAAGCGCCATGGCCATGTGCCCATCGTGCCCGCAAGCGTGCATCTTGCCGGGATGAGACGAGGCGAAAGCCGCGCCCGTCGCCTCCACAATGGGCAGCGCATCCATGTCGGCGCGAATCGCCGTGGCATGCGCGGCACCAACGCCAGCGTCGAAGAAAGCGCAGACGCAGCTGGGACACGGATGGGCCACCTCGCAGGCGAGCGGCGCCAACACACCCTCGATATAGGCGATCGTCTGCGGAAGATCGAAGTCGAGCTCCGGGATCCTGTGCAAGTCGCGCCGATAGCGGCGGAGTTCTTGGAGCTCGGTCATAGAGGTTCCTTTCATGGGTGCGCGTCGGTTGCCATCTATTGTGCCGCAAGATTGCCACACCCTTATTTCCAGCATATCCTTGCATTTTTTAAGGCTCTGTTAGACCAAATTTGACACGATCGGCTGTTCGTCGAACCGGAAAATAAT
>UQTN01000154.1 GCA_900543945.1 uncultured Collinsella sp.
CAGCCGCTCGCACCGGCGCCGGCACCGTAGCCGCCGCCATACGCGCCGCCCGCGCCCGGCATGCCGCCGAACATGAGCATCTGGTCGTACTCTTTGCGCTTCTTCTCGTCCGAAAGCGTCTCGTAAGCCTCGCTAATCTCCTTGAACTTGGCCTCGTCGCCGCCGGCATCGGGGTGGTATTTTTGCGCGAGCTTGCGAAACGCGCTCTTGATCTCTTTGTCGGAGGCGCTCTTGGATACGCCCAGGATGTCATAGAAGGTTTTGCCTGCAGCCATCGTAGCTCCTCTCCTGTTTCATCCACCGCTCAACGGGCGGCGGCTCATACTGTCATATGGCACTAGGCCAGAAAGGGCCCCGGGTGTTGCCCCGGGGCCCTTCTCAATTACTCCTCGGTGCTCTCGGCCGTATCGGCCGTAGCATCCTCGGGCGCCGCTTCGGGCTCCGGTGCGGGGCGTTTCTCGCCACCGTAGGTCACCGTCACCATCGCGGAGCGCAGGATGCGATCCGCCATGCGGTAGCCCTTCTGGTACACGTCGTTGACGGTCTCGTCGTACTGCGATGCGTCCTCGACACGCCCCACGGCCTGGTGCTCGAGCGGATCGAACGCCTCGCCCTTGGGGTCGATGGGCTCAACGCCCTCGTGCGCAAACACATCGAGCAGCTTGGCATGCACCGCATCAACGCCATCGACGAACTGCTTAAAGTCGTCGGAAAGCTCCTGGCTACGGGCATGGTCGATTGCACGCTCGATATCGTCAACCACCGGCAACAGCGCGGTGACAAGCTTCTCGGTCGCGCGCTCGCGCTCGGCGATACGCTCGCTGGCGGTGCGGCGACGGAAGTTCTCCCAGTCGGCCTGCAGACGGGCGGTACGCTCGGTGGCGTCCTTTGCCTTGTCCTCGGCGGCCTTCTGAGCCTCTGCCGCAGCATCGAGCTCGCTGCGTACGTCGGCAAGCTCCTTTTGGGCCTGCTCGAACTTGAGCTTAAAGTCGTTGTCGGCGGCTTCCTCACCGGCGCGGATAGCGGCTTCCACCATCTCGTCCTCGGTCATCGTCGCCTCCTTGTTGGAATCCTCTACCTGGTTCTCGGCAGCCTCGGCGGCCTCGGCCTCGTTGGCCTCGGTATCGTCGACGGCCTCTACGGGAATCTTCACGTCCTTCTCCTCAGAGTCAACGGGGGCGGCGCCAGCGGCGGCCGCCTCCGTGCGAGCTTTACGGGCGGACATGATTACTTGTCCTCGTCGTCCACAACCTCGTAGTCGGCGTCGACAACGTCATCGTCGGCAGATTGGGCACCGGCGGCACCGTCGGTCTGCTGCTGAGCGTCGGCGTAGACAACCTGGGCCAGCTCGTAGGCCACGGACTGCAGGGACTCGCCGGCGGCCTTGATGGCCTCGACGTCAGAGCCCTCGAGCGCCTTCTTGGCGTCGGCGATAGCGGCCTCGGCCTTGGACTTCACGTCGGCGGAAACCTTATCACCGAGCTCGTTGAGGGTCTGCTCGGTGGAGTAGCACAGGCTGTCGGTCTGGTTGCGGACCTCGACCTCTTCCTTCTGCTTCTTGTCCTCCTCGGCATGAGCCTCGGCGTCCTTGACCATGCGATCGACTTCGTCGTCGGAAAGCGCGGTGGAGCCGGAGATGGTGATCTGCTGCTCCTTGCCGGTGCCCTTGTCCTTAGCGGAGACCTTGACGATGCCGTTGGCGTCGATGTCGAAGGTGACCTCGATCTGCGGCACGCCGCGGCGGGCAGCCGGGATACCGGTCAGCTGGAACTTACCGAGCGACTTGTTATCGCGGGCAAGCTCGCGCTCGCCCTGGAGCACGTTGATCTCGACACTGGTCTGGTTGTCGGCAGCGGTGGAGTAGACCTCGGTCTTGGAGGTCGGAATCGTGGTGTTGCGGTCGATCATCTTGGTCATGATGCCGCCCATGGTCTCGACGCCCAGCGACAGCGGGGTAACGTCGAGCAGCAGGATGCCCTCGACGTCGCCGGTGAGCACGCCGCCCTGGACGGCAGCGCCGTCGGCAACGACCTCGTCGGGGTTCACGGACATGTTGGGCTGCTTGCCGGTCATGGTCTTGACCAGATCCTGGACGGCGGGCATACGGGTGGAGCCGCCGACGAGGATGACCTCGGTCAGATCGGAGAGCTTGAGCTTGGCGTCGCGCAGGGCGTTGGTGACAGGCTGCTTGCAGCGCTCGAGCAGGTCGCGGGTGATCTTCTCGAACTCAGCGCGGGTCAGCGTGTAGTTGAGGTGCAGCGGGCCGGACTGGTTCATGGTAATGAACGGCAGGTTGATGGTGGACTGCTGGGCTGCGGAGAGCTCCTTCTTGGCGTTCTCGGCGGCCTCCTTCAGACGCTGCAGGGCCATGGGGTCCTGACGCAGGTCGACACCGTTCTCCTGCTGGAACTTATCGGCCATCCAGTCGATGACGCGCTGATCCCAGTCGTCGCCGCCCAGGTGGTTGTCGCCCGAGGTGGACAGAACCTCAAACACGCCGTCGGCGAGATCGAGGATGGAAACGTCGAAGGTGCCGCCGCCCAGGTCGAAGACCAGGATGCGCTGGTCGGTGCCCTGCTTGTCCAGGCCATAGGCAAGAGCGGCAGCGGTCGGCTCGTTGACGATACGCTTGACGTTGAGGCCGGCGATCTTACCGGCGTCCTTGGTGGCCTGACGCTGGGCGTCGTTGAAGTAGGCCGGGACGGTGATGACGGCGTCGGTGACGGTCTCGCCCAGATACTTCTCGGCGTCGGCCTTCATCTTTGCGAGCGTCATGGCGCTCACCTGCTCGGCGGTGTAATCCTTGCCCTCGATGTCGACGACGGCACGGCCACCCTGGCCCTCCTTGACCTCGTACGGCACGGTCTTGATCTCGGAGGTGCACTCGGAGTACTTGCGGCCCATGAAGCGCTTGATGGAGAACACGGTGTTCTTGGGGTTGGTGACCGCCTGGTTCTTAGCGGCCTTGCCCACGACGCGGTCGCCGTCGGCACGGAAGCCCACGACGGACGGGGTGGTGCGGTCGCCCTCGGCGTTCACGATAATGGTCGGAGAACCGCCCTCGAGAACGGCCATTGCGGAGTTAGTAGTACCAAGGTCGATACCAAGAATCTTACTCATTAGAAATTCCCTCTCTCTTTTGCGTTTGCACCGACTCGGCGGTCTGCCGCGCGGTGTTTCGGCTTGTCTTTCAGGATGTAGTGTATCCCCTTATGGGCCGGAATATACAAAATCTAAGTCAATTCATATAAGATTTCTTATCTCTGAGAGTTTAGGTTCTCAAATGCGCAGGTAGATGCACTGTTTGAGTTCTCGGCAGATCTATTGAGATCTATGTAGAGATGGCTGAGGCTTGGGTCCGAAGGTGTCTGGAGCTGCCTTGCGGAAAGCTCATCCCGTTTTTCGGCCAAATAATGGGATGCGCTTTCCACAAGCACGCTCAATCGCCCTATATTTCAAGTCACCTATAGCTAACATTTGCGCAGCTCAACGGCCCCACCTGCGCGTTTTTTAGTAAACCTTGGCATACTCGGCGAACGGTATGAAGATGCCGGCCAGAGGGTATTGCAAACGGTCGCTCCCGTGGTATGTTTTTGCCCGAATCAAACCGGCGCGCATCGCCTGTAGCGTCGGTCAACAGAGAGGAAACTACCATGGCTCATCCCGTAATTGATGCCGACGA
>UQTN01000155.1 GCA_900543945.1 uncultured Collinsella sp.
AGTAATCGTCCGTGTTGTCCTCGACCTTGTCGACACTCTTCTTATCGAGCGCTTTGACAAACGTCGAGTAATCGGTCTTCGTAATCTGCTGCGTGTGACCGATGTTGGGGAACAGAACGGTCGAGAGCACGAGGTAGACGACGAAGGCGATGAGCACGTAGAGGATCATATTCCGTCTACGTTTGTTGTCATCCATCTCCATCTGCTTGAACTCCATCTACTGGGGTTGATAATGCTATCTAGAATACCCAACGCGGACGGCGATAAACCGACGCCGGGCACGAAAGGACAGAGATGGCATCACTGGAAGTCGGCAAGGTTCAGATCTACACGGGCGACGGCAAGGGCAAAACCACGGCTGCGCTGGGACTGGCGATGCGCGCCACGGGTTATGGGCTCGACGCACTCATGCTGCAGTTTGCCAAGAAGTTGCACTGCGCCGAACACGATGCCGCGCCGCGCCTGGGACTGCGCATTATACAGGCCGATCGCGACACACCCGAGGCTTGCGCCGAGCAGATCATGGAACTTGCACGCGAACAGATCTCGCAGGTCGACGTTCTCATTTTGGACGAACTCGGCGAAGCGATGCGCCGCGGCTTTGTAACGCGCGAAGATGTCGAAGCGCTGATCGCGATAAAGCCCGCCACCACGGAGCTCGTGCTCACAGGTCGAGGCCTGTTGCCACTGGCAGATCTTGCCGACCTGGTCACCGAAATGCGCCCCATCAAACATTACTTCGACGAAGGCCTCCTAGCCCGTCAAGGCATCGAATACTAATGATCCAAAGGGGACGGAGGAAAACGGATCAATTCGCCTTATCGCCGTGCCCAGGATCCGTTTTCCTCCGCCCCCTACGGATCATTAGGCGGTGGCGCGGCCGAGCCAGTTGCCACTGTGGTGGTAGATAGTAAACATCGTGGCCGTGATGAGCCAGGTTACGGGGTAGACCAGCAGTAGATGCTCAAGCGACGGATCGAACGGCATAATCGCAAACACCCAGATCACCCTAAGCACGACGGTGCCAAAAATCGTGAGCAGCATGGGCTGCAAGCTCACGCCGGCACCGCGAATGGATCCCGACGCGTTCTCGATAATCGAGAAAATCGCATAAAACGGCGCAATGAAATGGAGGATGGTCGAGGTGTACGCCGAAATCGAAGTATCGTCGACAAACAAACGCGACAGCGGGCCCGAGAACACCAGGAGCACGGCAGACAGGCCACCAATGAGCATAAACGAAAGCACGAGCGACGTATGGTAGCCCTTGCGCATGCGCTCGTAATTTCGCGCGCCAAAGTTCTGCGCCGAGAACGTAGTGATCGATACGCCGAGCGCCTCGGTCACCATCCAGATAATGCCATCCAGGCGCCCAGATAGACCCCAAGCAGTCGTGACATCGGCGCCAAACGAATTAACCGACACCTGGATCAGCACGTTCGAGATCGAATAGGCAGCCGATTGAAAACCGAGTGGCAGACCACACGAGATCATACTCTTGCAAATACCGCGATCGATGCCGAGCTTTGACAGCGAAAGACGCCATGCACCCGGAGCGCGCATCATGCGAAACACGATCATCGTTGCATTGGAGCAAATGGTCAGCGCCACTGCGATGCCGCAGCCCAGCGCCTCCATATGCAACACAGCGACAAAGATGATATCCAGCACCACGTTAACCAGGCAGCCAGAGGCAATGATCACGGCGGGCCCACGTGTGTCGCCCACGGCACGCAGCAGTGCGGTTCCCATATTAAGCAGCAGTGCCGCAACCATCGCGGCAAAATAACAGCGAGCATAGGCCACGCCCTCGGCCAATAGTTCATGCGGCGTGTTCATAAGCACCAGCATGGGCTCAACGAACACTATGCCAAGAATCGAGAAAACGATACCGCCCACCAGCGCGAGCGTCATGGCGGTATGGACCGAACGACTCAGTCGCTCATCATCGTGCTGGCCAAAATACTGACCGGTAATGACCGCGCAGCCGGCACCGACGCCAACGCAAAAGCCAATGCAGAGCTCGGTGAGCACCATCGTGGCCTGAATGCCGCCCAGCGCGAGCTTGCCGCCAAACTGACCGACGATATACGTACCGATAAGCGTATAGGCCTGCTGAAAAAACGAACTAAAAAAGATGGGAACGCACAGCGACAGTAATTGCTGCCAAATGACACCTTGCGTTACATCGATAGCCGTAGATTTCTTAGCCACACGCCCTCCCCACACGCATACGTCAAACAACAAAACAACAATTTAAAACCAAAGCCAAAACCAGCTTAGCACCGACTGGCGGCGACCGAAACACCCCGAATTAGAGCACGGTGCGGAATAACTGCCTAGTGATACAAACCCGGCTGGTAGTGATACTCATTGCTCACGTGCGGACACAGCTGCCAAAAGGCGACGGCGCTCGCCGCGGCCACGTTGAGCGAATCGACCCCGTGCGCCATCGGAATGCGCACCGCGTGGTCACAGCCGGCAATGGTCTTGGCGCCCAAGCCGTCACCCTCGGTGCCCATAAAAATCGCCAAGCGATCAATCTTCTGCAGCACAGGATCGTCCAGCGAAACGGAATCGTCCGTCAACGCCATAGCGGCACACGAAAAGCCGGCATCATGAAGCGCGGCCAGGCCATCATGCGGCCACACACGCGCCTCACTGCCAATACGCGTCCACGGCACCTGAAACACAGTGCCCATGCTCACGCGGGCCGAGCGACGGTACAGCGGGTCGCAGCACGTCGGGCTGACCAAAATACCGTCAACGTTCAATGCGGCAGCCGAGCGGAAAATCGCGCCAACATTGGTGTGATCGACAATACCCTCAAGCACGCACACGCGCACCGGACGATCCCCCGCCGCCTCGACGACGCCGCCCAAGAACTCATCAACTGGAATCTGACGCGGGCGACGGAACGCCGCCAGCGCGCCGCGCGTCACGTTAAAGCCCGTCAACTGCTCCATGAGCTCCATGGAGGCCACGAACACAGGAACCGGACCCGCGCCCTCGCGCACAACTAGGCGCTCAAACAGCGGCATCATCTGGTCGAGCCAGCGTTCGCCCAAAAGAAAGCTCACTGGCTGATATCCGGCACGCACCGCGCGCTCGATAACCTTGGCGCTCTCGGCGATAAAGATGCCCTTTTGCGGCTCCAACACGCAGCGCAGCTCGCGCTCGGTCAGTCGCACATAGGCATCGAGCCGCTCGTCCTCGAGCGAATCAATTCGCAGCACCTCAACGGCATCAGTCATAGCAGCTAGCCCGCACCTTTCTTTACAGCACCTATATCAAACGAGGCGACGCCAGGCGCCGCCCCTTACTCATTCCAACCCGATAATACCGTGGGCAAAAAGGAGATTTAAGCATCAACGCGACGATACGTCACGAACTCATAATCGACGCCCTCGTCACCCTCACCGGCGGCAATCGTCGCGACCCCGCTACGCTGCGCAATCTCCCACGCAGGATCGGCTTCCAAATCGGGAAAGTACGTATCCACGACATGGACGCAGCGGTTGTGCGTGACCTCGGCCTCGACGCAATACGGCAAAAACTGCCGATAGACATCGCCGCCGCCGATCACCCAGGCAACGGGCTCATCGGCAACCGCGGCGAGCGCCTCGTCGATACTA
>UQTN01000156.1 GCA_900543945.1 uncultured Collinsella sp.
TGAATGGCGTTGTTGTAGCTGAGCACGCAGTCGTTGTAGCTCTGGCGTGCGTAGCTCACCTTGTTCTCGGTGTCCTCGAGCGTGGCTTGGAGCTGCGTAAAGTTGGTGTTCGCCTTAAGGTCGGGGTAGGCCTCGGCCACGGCAAAGAGCTGGCGCAGCGCGCCGGTCAGCACGTTGTCGGCTTCCATCTTGGCCTCGGGCGTGGTGGCACTCACGGCGGCGTTGCGCGCGTTGACCACGGCGGTGAGCGTGTCCTGCTCGTGCTTGGCGTAGCCCTTGACGGTTTCGACCAGGTTGGGGATCAGGTCGTTGCGGCGCTGCAGCTGCGTGTCGATGTTCTGCCAGGCGTTATCGATGCGATTGCGCTTGGTAACCATGTTGTTGTAGATGCCGGCGATGGCGCAGACGATCACAATGACAACAACGATACCGATGATGACGGGAAGCATGATGTCTCCGTTTCGAATGGCAGCGGCGTCTTGCGCCGGCCGTCGTTGGTATAACGTATCTAGTATACCCGCAACCTTTGGCGATGCCGAACTTTCCGGTAAGCGTTATGTTTCAACCAAGGAGGGGCGCCAATATGGAATGGGTGGTACAGGTGTAAGATATGCGACAGATTAAGGAATGCTGTCTACACCTTGAGGATGGCGATACGGATGGACCTTCGCATCAAGAAAACCTATCGTGCCCTGTTCGATGCCTTTACCGAGCTTTTGGAAGAGCATCGGTTTGAGGATTTGACGGTTGCCATGCTTTGCGACCGGGCCCTGATTCGTCGCACGACGTTCTATAAACATTTTCGCGACAAAAACGATTACTTCGCCTTCTATATCGATGAGCTTATGACGGGCTTGCCGCAAAACCGGACCGATGCGGCGGATACGAAGCCAGCTGGGGACGTACAGGCGCTTCGCCATGAGGTCTTTGACGATGCCATGAATATGATTCTGGCGCATGAGCAGCTCATGGATAACCTTTTAGCGAGCAGCATGTCGGGCATGCTGACCGGCATGATTTGCGACCGTATTGCGCGCTCCATCCGCGAGCGTGTGATGAGCTCGCTTGCCGAAGACGCCCTGGCGCCCGTTTCGCTCGAGACGACATCGGAGTTTATCGCCGGCGGCATTATTCGCCTGTTCACAAACTGGTGGGAATCGGGCCACGATCTAGAGTGTCGACCCGAGATTGCCGACGTGGTCGATGCGCTATTTGAGCGGACCATGACGCCACTGAATCACTAAGGTGGCGGAGAGAGGGGGATTCGAACCCCCGGAACGCTCACGCGCTCAACGGTTTTCAAGACCGCCGCATTCAACCGCTCTGCCATCTCTCCGTGAGTCGTAATGATAGCATCGTTTTGGATTTGCAACAGGGAAGGCGAACGATGACGAGCACCGGAATCGATGAGAAGTTCATGCGCGAGGCGCTGGCGGAGGCGCGCTCGGCCGCGGCGGTGGGCGAGGTGCCGATTGGTGCCGTGGTAGTGCGCGCGGGCGAGATTGTCGCGAGGGCGCATAATCGCCGCGAGCTCGACCAGAATCCTTCGGCGCATGCCGAGTTCTCGGCCCTGTGCGCCGCCGCTCGGGCGCTTGGCCGCTGGCGCCTTTCCGACTGCACGGTCTACGTGACGCTCGAGCCCTGCTGCATGTGTGCGGGGCTTATGGTTAACGCGCGCGTGGGGCGTTGCGTTTACGGTGCGGCCGATGCCAAGGCGGGCGCACTCGGGTCACTGTATGACCTTAACGCCGATTCGCGCCTGAACCATCGGTTTAATGTGACCGCCGGCGTGCTGGCAGATGAGTGCCGCGCGGTGCTGAGCAGCTATTTTGCCGGCTTGCGCGGTGTGGATGGCGTCGGTTGTGGCTGCGGTGTGAACCTTGAGGCGCATGCCGCCCACGCCGAGGCGCTTGCTGGCGTTGGGAATCTTGCCGGCGAGACGCTCGACTTTGGTCCCGTGCAGCGCCGACCCCGCCGTGTGCTGTTGGCGATCGATTCCTTTAAGGGCAGCGTTTCGAGTTCGCAGGCGGAGGCGGCCGTTGCCGAAGGCGTGCGTCGTGTGTGGCCCGATGCCCAGGTGTGCACGCTGCCGCTGGCGGATGGCGGCGAGGGAACGCTCGACGCCATCGCCGCGTGCGGCGGCGAGCTTGCGACCTGCGAGGTTGCGGGCCCCTTGGGCGAATGTGTGCCCGCAAGGTTACTGGTTGACGGCGGGCGTGAGTCGGCCGTTATTGAGATGGCCGAGGCGGCGGGCATTGGGTATTCGCCCTGCACGGAATCGGCGGCGCTTTCGGCCTCAACCTATGGCGTGGGCGAGCTCATGCTTCACGCGGTCCGTGCTGGGGCAAAGATTGTCTATATTGGTCTGGGCGGCAGTGCCACCAACGATGGCGGTGCCGGTATGCTGCAGGCGTTAGGCGCGCGTGTGGTAGATGCACAGGGCGATGATATTGCCCCCGGTCTTGCAGGCCTCGGGCAAGTGGCGCGTATCGATTTGGCGCCAGCGCTTCGGGCGCTGAATGGAGCGCGCGTCGTCGTGCTTTCCGATGTCGAGAATCCGCTCGTGGGGCGTCGCGGCGCATTGGCGGTGTTCGGCGGGCAGAAGGGTTTGCCGACGGGTGACGCCGAGGCACTGCGCAGGTACGACGGTTGGATGGTTAACTACGGCCGCTTGCTCGATGCGGCGATTGCGGAGGCGCGAGATCAGGAGCTGCTGCGTGCGCCCGAAGGTGTGCGGACATTTGGCTCGGTGCTCGGCGTGCCCGGTGCCGGTGCTGCCGGCGGCCTGGGCGCCGCGTTACTGGTGCTCGGCGCGGAGTTGCGCTCGGGCGTGGAGACGGTGCTCGACCTGGTTGGGTTTGACGAGCGCGTGCGCGATGTTGACCTGGTCATAACAGGCGAGGGCAATATGGACGAGCAATCCGCCGCCGGTAAGGCGCCGGTGGGCGTGGCCCGCCGTGCCAAGCGCTATGGCAAGCCGGTTGTTGCCGTCGTGGGCGGTCGTGCCGACAGTCTTGATGCGGTGTACGAGCAGGGCATCGCCCTTGTACTGCCGATCTGTTGCAAGCCCATGGACCTGGAGCGGGCACTCGATCCGCAGGAAGCCACAACCAACCTCATCTGCGCCGGCGAGTCTGCCGCGCGAGCCTACGACCTCGGCCGCATCTAAAAAAGTCAAAAATAGTAGTCAAAAAAGCCCCGTCCCACATTAGCTACCTTGCTCTGGTGGGCGGGAGCGGGTAAGATATACCGAGCGCCTAGCGCGTTCGATGGGTTCGGATGACGACATGTTCCGAATCTGGTCAGGTCCGGAAGGAAGCAGCCATAAGGAGCCTCTGTCGGGCATCCGAATCCATCGAGCGCACGGGCGCTTTTTTGGTGCCGCGACGGGGCCCGGCCGGCGGCGAGGTATTTGGTGTCTCGCTGGTCCTCGGCTTTGCCTACGGGATCGCTCGACTACCAAACACCTCGCCGCTGGCCGGGCCCCGTCGTCCAAAAATCACCC
>UQTN01000157.1 GCA_900543945.1 uncultured Collinsella sp.
CGATGCGGGCGCGGGCACCGGCCTCGTCAATGAGGTCGATGGCCTTATCGGGCAGGAAGCGATCCTGAATGTAGCGGTTGGAAAGGTTCGCGGCGGCCTCGATAGCACCCTGCGTATAGCGCACATGGTGGTGCTCCTCGTAGCGCGGCTTGAGCGCGGTCAGGATCTTGACCGTGTCCTCGACGCTCGGCTCCTCGACATCGATGGTCTGGAAGCGACGCTCGAAGGCCGGGTCCTTGGTGAGGTACTTGCGGAATTCCTCGGCCGTGGTGGCGCCGATAATCTGGAAGGCACCGCGCGCGAGCACGGGCTTGAGCATGGAGCTCGCGTCGATGGAGCCCTCGGCAGAACCGGCACCGATGATGGTGTGCATCTCATCGATAAACAAGATGACGTCGTCGGCCTCGGTGGCCTCCTGGATCACGTTCTTGAGGCGCTCCTCAAACTCACCGCGATACTTGGCGCCCGCGACAAGACCCGGCAGGTCGAGCGTCCAGATATTCTGGTTCATGAGGTTCTCGGGCACGTTGCCAGCAGCAATCTGCTGCGCCAGGCCCTCGACGATAGCCGTCTTGCCCACGCCGGGATCGCCCAGGATAAGCGGATTGTTCTTGGTGCGGCGCGAAAGGATCTCCATCATGCGCTGGACTTCCTTTTCGCGGCCGATCACCGGATCGAGTTCGCCGTCGCGCGCCTTCTGCGTAAGGTTGGTCGCGAACTGCTTAAGTGTATCGGTGCCGCTCCCCTTTTGCTGGGAGGCATCCGAGCCGCTAAAGAACGGCAGGCCCGTACCGGGACGACCAGCACCGGCGCCAGCGAGCGGGCGCTTCTTATCCTGGTCCTTGGCGGTGAGTTTCTCGATAGCCTTTTTGATGGAGGCGGACGACACACCCAGGCGCATGAGGATGTCCATGGCCATGCCGTTGCCCTCTTCGACGATGCCGATCAGCAAGTGCTCGGTCGACACGTAGGTCTGGTTGTTTTCACGCGCCACGCGGAATGAACGCTCCATCACGCTAATGACGAGCGGCGTAAAGGCGAGCTTGGCCGCCTCGGTCTCCTCACTGGGCTCGGGAACCGTGGTCTGGACCTCTTTAAGAGTATCCATGATGTCGTCGTAGGAGATATCGAGCGAACGCAGTGCCTCGGCGGCAATGCCCTCGTCCTCCTTGGCGAGTGCGAGCAGCAGGTGCTCGGTACCCACCTTATTTGAGTGAAGATCGAGCGCTTCTTGCTTGGCCATGGACATGACCTTGCGCGCGCGATCGGTAAAACGGTCTAACATGCTAGTTCCTCTTAGACGAGCTAGTTTTTTCAAACGCAAAGCGCCGCCCGCGGCAGCGCTTTGGTCTCTTTACCCATATGGAGTATATGTTAACCGTTGGGACCTTTCCTGCCCGTAGCCGCGCGACAACGTCTACAAAAAAGGAATTGCCAGGTGCCTCTGCATCGGCCCAACGAGCGTGGATTTTCGGACACCCATTCCACGAGCGTGGATAATCTCCCGTTTTGAGCCCGTAAACAGGCCAAAAACGGGAGATTATCCACGTTCATGTTTTGCGGATCAGTTTCATTTGCACCAATTAGCTGGTGTGGCGCCAGCGGGGGTCGGTGAGGGTTCTCGCCACACCCAGGCCAACGGGCAGAAACGCCACAATGAGCACTGCACGCACAAACCAGCCGAGCATATTGACCGTGTCGAAGGTGCACATGTAATACATCGAGCGATACAGATACAAGCCCGGCACCATAATGACAATCGATGGCACCGTGAGGGCGATACGTGGGTAGGTGAGCTTGATTTCGGCTAAGCTCGCAAGCAGGCCCGATACCAGCGCACCGATAAACGCTGCTGCCTCGGGAGGCATGCCCGCACTCAGGCCCAAGAAGGGAAGCAGCGTCGGCGCATCGACGAGCGTAAGGCGCAAGGTATTAGACACGGCGCCGATGAGCCCTGCCGCTGCTGCCATCTTTACCGGGCTGTTGAACATAACCGAGAAGCCAAATACGCCGATAAAGCTCATCAGTATGCGCAAGAGCGTAAGAGCCAACGGTGAGAGGCCGAGCGGGGCGAAGTCATCCGGCGCCAGCCCCACACACTCGGCAACCATCCAGCCCACAAGGGTCGCCATCACAATAATCGATACGGCATACGAAAGACGCTCAATGCCGCTTCGCATATCGAGCTTAGCGATGTCGAGGCCTGCCGTAATGAGGGGAAAGCCGGGAATCACAAAGAGCATGGCGCCGATATAGCCTTCTTGGTGCGACATTGCCCCCGGTACGACCTGGCCAAGGCCGAGCAATGCCAGCAGATACGAAACGCAAGCGAGCGCAACGCCAATCGTCAGCGCGCTAAACTGGCCAAGACCCTGCTTGAGAATATGAGAGCGAGCAAAGTTGCCAACACCAGCACCTACGAATGCGCAGGCCATCTCGATAGGGCCGCCGCCGAGCAAAAAGACGAAGGCGCCGCAAGCACAAGCTGCCGCAAGGCCCTGTTGCCAGGGAGAGTAATCGGGTTTTGAACTCTCAACGGTCTTGAGCATCTCGTGGTATTCGTGCACGGTAAACCGGCGCCCATACGTCTCGATTTCCTTTAGGAAGCTCTCCATCATCCAAATGCGATGGGTATTGACTCCCGTTGTGGGCAGGCTGACAACCTCGTTAAAGCAGTGGCCATCTTCGATGCAGGTGCACTCAAACGACAGAAGACTTAAGTCAACGTGGACGGTGACACCGAGTACGGCGGCAACGCGATTCATGGTATCGCGTACACGCCAGGCACCCGTTCCGCTCGCGAGCATAAGCATACCGGTGCGGCAGATGATGGATGACTTATCGGTGAGCGGCGCATCGACGGCAAGCTCATCGCCTGCCGTCACGATCTGGCGCCAGTCTGTTTTCATATGGAGTGCGCCGGCACGAACACCGTGGTGCATGGGGGCTCTCGAAAGCAGCGAGTCAAGGCGCGAAGACTGTGGGGGCTCCGCTGATCCGACCTCGTCCTCGTCGGGCTCTTCATCAACAAGGTCGAAAGTATCGAGCGCCGCCGGCTCGCGACGGTCGATCAATTCCTCGTCCTCATCATCAAAGTAGTTGAACTGATCGAGCATGTCCTCTTCGATTGCACGCTCGCTCGCGTCGTCCATATAGACGCTCCCTTCCTACCGACTAACCCCCATCCTAGGCAGCAACGGCTAAAGGAAACATAAAAGAGACGGCTGTCATGCATGGAAGGCGTAAACCCCCAATGCGCCGGTAGACCCCAGACGACTAGGACTGTCCCCAAGTGCCGGCAGAAAAGGACCGTCCCCAAGTGCCAACCAGGGCAACGCCGCAGGTAGAGGACGGACAGCGAAAGCCCGCCAGAGCGAGCAAGGTGCCTTGAAACGAGGCGGCATTGACCTTTTGGTCATGCCGCCGAAGTTGAAAGGCAGATTGCCGCTCTGGCGGGCTTGCAGCGTC
>UQTN01000158.1 GCA_900543945.1 uncultured Collinsella sp.
AGGCTGTTGCGTTGAGATTGAAAATCAACCATTTTCACGACCTTTCTATCCTTATTATAGTGACCCTTTGGGGACGTTCTTGTTTGACTAGTCGTTTAAGAACGTCCCCAACGACTACATATGAGAGTGGATAATTTCCCGGTTTGAGCCTGCATTCAAGCTCAAAGTGGAAGATTATCCACTCTCATTTGTTATGTGTCCGATAATCCACGCTTGTTTCTATTCCGCCTACATTTGCAGGAACAGTTCGTGGAGACGGGTGTCTTCATCGAGTTCGGGGTGGAAGGTTACGCCGAGCTGGTTGCCCTGGCGGGCGGCGACGATGCGCCCGTCGACTTTCGCTAAGGCCTTGGCGTCGCCGTGGACCTCGACGATGCGGGGCGCGCGGATAAACGTCAACGGCACTTCACCGTCGATGCCGGCTACCTGCCCCTTGGCTCGAAAGCTGCCGAGCTGCCTGCCGTAGGCATTGCGCTCGACAAGTACATCCATGGTTGCCAAACGCGGCGTGCCCTTATCGTCATGGGCGGCAAGGTCGTGAGCCAGCAGAATCAGGCCGGCGCAGGTGCCCAGGACGGGCATGCCTTCAGCGATGCGGGCACGAAGCTCCTCGAGCATGCCCAACTCGTCAAGCAGCTTCCCTTGAACGGTAGACTCGCCGCCGGGAAGTACCAGACGGTCAAAGTCCTGCTTTAAATCAGCCGCCTGCCTCAGCTCAATACAACGTGCGCCCAGCTCGGACAGCCTCGCATCGTGCTCGGCAAAAGCACCTTGGACCGCCAGCACGGCGACCGTCTGGTCTGCGTAATCGCTCATGTGCGATCCTTTCTGCTGGACTAGCGTCCGCGCTCCTCCATGATGATCTCGATCTCGTCGGCGTTTACGCCCACCATGGCCTCGCCCAGGTCCTCCGAAAGCTCAGCGATGAGCTTGGCGTCGGTGAAGTTGGACACAGCCTTGACGATGGCGGCGGCGCGCTTGGCGGGGTCGCCGCTCTTAAAGATGCCCGATCCGACAAAGACGCCCTCGGCGCCCAGCTGCATCATCAGCGCGGCGTCGGCGGGGGTCGCGACGCCGCCGGCAGCAAAGTTCACGACGGGGAGCTTGCCCGTGGCATGGACCTCGCGGACCTGCTCGACCGGCACCTGCAGCTGCTTGGCTGCTTCAAAGAGCTCGTCGTCACGCAGGGCAACAACGTCGCGGATCTGCTTTTGGATCTTGCGCATGTGACGCACGGCCTGGACCACATCGCCCGTGCCCGGCTCGCCCTTAGTGCGAATCATCGTGGCGCCCTCGGCTACACGGCGCAACGCCTCGCCCAAATCGCGGGCACCGCAGACAAACGGGACGTCAAACTGGGTCTTGTCGATGTGGTAGACATCGTCGGCAGGGGAGAGAACCTCGGACTCGTCGATGTAGTCGATCTCGATGGCCTGCAGGATCTGCGCCTCGACGATGTGGCCGATGCGGCACTTGGCCATAACGGGGATGGAGACGGCTTCCTGGATTCCCTTGATCATCTTGGGATCGCTCATGCGCGAGACGCCGCCTGCGGCACGGATGTCGGCCGGGATGCGCTCGAGAGCCATGACGGCGCAGGCGCCTGCCTCCTCGGCGATGCGTGCCTGCTCGGGCGTGGTGACGTCCATGATGACGCCGCCCTTGAGCATCTGCGCGAGCTCGCGGTTGAGTTTGACGCGATCGGCCTTGCTGGTCTGTTCTGCCATGGTTGCTCCCTTGGTTGGCATGTGCATTGCTTGACGGAACATCCTATCGGGGAGCTGGGTATGGCGAAATACTCAGTTTTCAAGATAATAACAAGGTCAGACTAATATCAGATTGAATGACTCGATAAGGTCAGGTGACAAACTCATGCTCGACTACAATTTGGAACAACGCGGCGAAGCATCGCTCTATGAGTATGTTTACCAGCAAATTCGAGATGATATCGTTGCTGGGCGCATTGCGGCGGGAGAGCATTTGCCGTCTAAGCGCGCCTTTGCCAGTCATCTGGGAATCAGTGTCATTACAATCGAAAATGCATATAGCCAGTTGCTTGCCGAGGGTTATATTTGCTCAAAGCCGCGCCGTGGTTACTACGCGTGCGAGCTTCCCGATGCACCGGTTTTGGCTTCGGCTGCGGAGGGCATCGACCGAGATGACGCCTCCGTGGGCCCCAGCGCGCATGATGTCAACGGACAGGTCGAGCGATTCGATGCGCTTTCTCCTTCCGCCTTGGAGGCGGCGCGGCTTTGGCAAAGCGCGCTACGGGCGACACTGACGTCCGAAGACGAACGTGAAATCTTTTCGACCGCGCCGGCACAGGGCACCGCTCGGCTACGACGCGCTATCGCTCACCATTTGCGTGGGACAAGGGGCATGAATGTCGACCCCGACAACATCGTTATCGGTGCGGGCGCCCAGTTGCTCGATACCATGTTGGTTCAGTTGCTTGGAGCCGACAAGGTGTATGCCGTTGAGGATCCGGGCTATCTGCGCCTGACGCGCATCTATCAGGCTATGGGTTGCGAAGTGCGTCATATCCCGTTGGACGGTGAAGGCGTGGACTTGAGTGCTCTGCAGAAAACCGGGGCGGATGTCCTTCACCTGATGCCGTCTCACCAATATCCGACCGGCCTTGTGACGAGCATTGCGCGTCGCTATGCCCTGCTGAGCTGGGCCGCCGAGCAGCCGGACCGGTATCTCATCGAAGATGACTTTGATTGTGAGTTTCGCCTTGCCGGCAAGCCGATTCCCGCGCTCGCGTCGATCGATGCCGCCCAATCGGTCATCTACACCAACACCTTTTCAAAAAGTCTGTCGTCGGCCCTGCGTTTGGCGTATATGGTCCTGCCTGATGAGCTGATGGAACGGTTTAGGCGCAACCTTGGTTTCTACGCCTCGTCGGTGAGCTCTGTTGACCAGGTCGCTTTGGCGCGTTTGCTGGAATCGGGTGATTACGAGCGACATGTGAACCGCGTACGCGTTCGTGCTCGCGAGGCGCGTGATGGCCTGGCGGCGCTTGTACGGAAAACGTTTCCGGCAGGGGAGGTTTCGATCGATCATGCAGACGCGGGCCTTTACTGCACTGTTGCCCTGGCCGAGGACAAGGCAGGGGAGAGTTTCGCGAAGGCTCTCGCTGACGCTCGTATTTCCTATGTCAACATCGCCGATTGCCTGTGGACGGGTGATCGGGCATCGACTAAGAACGCTCCATCTCGCGTCCTCATACAATACGACGACCTGAGCTCTCAGTCGCTCAGTGTTCTTCAGGAGCAACTGCAATAAGCCAACGAAAAGGCCCGAACCAATACGGTCCGGGCCTCATCGAGCTAGAGATTATCTCTCAGG
>UQTN01000159.1 GCA_900543945.1 uncultured Collinsella sp.
GTCAATGCCCTCCTCTTTCACGTCACCTTGCTCGCTTAGGGGCGTTTTCGCTGACTTTGCCAAAGCATCGGCAGGTACTCATTGGGGACGTACTTAAATGAGTGCCTGCAGAATGAGAGTGGATAATCTCCCGTTTTTGGCCTGCTTGGGGGCTCAAAGTGGGAGATTATCCACTCTCGTCATTGGGCTAGTCGTTGGGGACGTTCTTGTTTGACTAGTCGTTTAAGAACGTCCCCAATGACTACTTGCTTGCGAACAGCCAGACTAGGATGATCGCCAGGATTGCGGCGACGATGCAGACGATGGCGCCGGTGAATTTGATGCGTGAGTCGCGGGTACGTTCGCGCACCGCGTCCTCGGTGGCCTCGAGCTGGGCGACTTCTCGCTCGGTCTCGGTGTGTTCGGCTTTGTCTCGGGCCAAGGATCCTGCAAGCGACTCAGTGATCTCTGGGTGGTCGTGCACTTCGGTCGCCTGTTCGATGATCGACTGTGCATGTGCGGCATCTGCTTGGGCGTTGGCGATGGTCTGCTCCTGGTCGCGGCGTGCCTTGTCCTCCGCGGCGATCTTCTCGCGCAGTTCGCGCTGACGAGTCGCGGCGGCAGTCTTCGCCGTCTGCAACTCGTCGCGCGCGGCATCGGCTTCGGTCGTCACGGCTTGGTGCGCGCGTTTTGCGTCGGCGATAGGGGCTTGAGCCTGCTCGACGGCCTGCTCGGCTGCGGCAAGTGAATGCTCAAGGTCGGCGGTGATGCGCGGGACATCTTCTTCGGCTTTACGCAGGGCATCTGCCGTGTCGGAAATCTGCATCGAGAGCTCGCTGGTGCGCACCGTATAGTTGGCGGGATTTGCCGAGGGATTGCGTTGCAGCTCGGCATACTCATGACGCAGTGTCTCGAGCTGGGCGCGCGTGGCGTCGACGGTTTGTTGTGCGGCGGCAATGCCGGTGTCTCGCTCTGCCTTCACCTTGTCGCGGATGCGCTTGGAATCCTCAAGACGTCGAACGAGGCGGTTGCCGGTCTCGCGCGAGCTCGCCTCGCGGGCCTCCACGGCATCGAGCGCGGCCTTCAGACGGAGCTCAGTCGCGTCATCCTCTGTCTTCATTTGTTCGAGCTGACCCTTGAGCTTTGTCGCTTTGGAGGCGTGGGCATCACGGTCAATCTCGGCGGCCGCTGCAGTCTTTTGGGTCGTGGCAATCGCCTGGCGCTGGTCGGCGACGATCTGGTCGTAGCGGCCTGCGATATCCTGGCGCGTCTCGAGTTCCTCGGCCTGATCGGCAATGCGCTGCTCAAGTTCGGCCAGGTGGGCGCGGGCATCGGCAAGTGCCTTTTTCGCGGCGTTCATCTCGCGCATGGCCGAGGCGCCCTGGGCGATAAAGGTGCCCACGGCGTTCGCAGTGTTCGAGACAGCGGTCCCCAGATCGCGGCTCGCGGCGGGGGAGTGCGGGGCAGTCGGGCGAGCGGTGTCGGCAGCGTCCGTATCGGCAGCCTGCGGCACGGCGATATTGCCGGTACCGCCCTCGATCACAGAAAAGCCTGCTGCGTGCGGGTCGACCGCATCGGCGCCAATCGTGGGATGCTCGAGCTGCAGAAACGAGGGCATGGTGCTGCCCTGGTCGGCAACCGGAGTCTCGCCGGGTACGAAGGTCGAGGCTGCCTCGGCGGCCTCCTCTTCCTCGGCGTCAACGTCAGCGTCGGCCACGGCGTCTTTCATCGCTTTGACGGCATCCATCATGGAGTCCATGACGGCGTCGAGCTCTTCTTCCGAAGACACCTCGATGGGGCCTGCTGCTTGCGGAGCGTTCTCAGCCTTGGGCTCAGTATCGCTCGGGTCCGGCTGCTCTAGCTGCTCTTCTTTGTCTTGCTCTGCGGCGACATTTGCGTCTGCGGCCTCGTCTGCGGCGGCAGGAGCCTCCTCGACAGCGGCATCAATGCCGCCATCGCTTCTGGTGGAAGTATCGCAGCCGTCAATGGTGTCTGCGGAGTTATCAATATGCTGTTGAGTCTGGGGGTCCAGCTCGTCTGTCATAGGCATGTGCTCCTCATCGTTGTTTGTCACCCTATGATAAAGTCTCGCGCCGACATCCCGCGCGCTGCAGCAAAGTTTCAAAACGTGTTCGATGGCTCGTGTCGATAGCAAAAACTCGGCCACTTTATCCAGTTTGTACTTGACAATCCCTTCGCCGAAAGACGTTATGCCGTTCGCCTACCGAGGCCTTTTCTATTCACTTGAACACGCTAAAGTTGCATGTCAGCTTTTGGCGCGTGAAGTTGGATGCGCGCAGTCGACGGGCGGGCCCGTCGCGATTTGAAAGGACTTTGTATGGGACTTTTCACTGGTAAGACCGTGATCGTCACCGGCGGCGGCAAGGCCACGCTCAAGGACGGCTCCGCTGGCTCCATCGGTTACGGCATCGATATCGCTTTTGCCAAGGAGGGCGCGAACCTCGTCATCACCGGCCGCAACGTTGCCAAGCTCGAGGCCGCCAAGGAGTCTCTCGAGGCTGAGTACGGCGTTAAGGTTCTTCCTGTTCAGGCCGATGTCTCCGCCGGTCAGGACAACGAGGCCGTCGTGCAGAACGTTATCGACAAGGCGATTGAGGAGTTCGGTCGCATCGACGCCGTCGTTAACAACGCTCAGGCCAGCGCCTCGGGCGTGACCATCGCCGACCACACCATGGATCAGTTTAACCTGGCCATTTACTCCGGTCTGTATGCCACCTATCTGTACATGCAGAAGGCCTATCCGCACCTGAAGGAGACCAAGGGCTCCGTGGTCAACTTTGCTTCGGGCGCCGGCCTGTTTGGCAACTACGGCCAGTGCAGCTATGCTGCCGCCAAGGAGGGCATCCGCGGCCTGACTCGCGTCGCCGCCAACGAGTGGGGCAAGGACGGCATCAACGTCAACATCGTTTGCCCGCTTGCTTGGACCGCCGCGCTCGAGAACTTCCAAGATGCCTATCCCGAGGCGTTCAAGGCCAACGTCCACATGCCGCCGGCAGGCCACTACGGCGACGTCGAGAAGGAAATCGGCCGCGTTGTCGTTCAGCTCTGCGGTCCCGACTTTAAGTATATGAACGGCGAGACCGTCACCCTCGAGGGTGGCATGGGCCAGCGTCCTTAGGGGTTCCGCCGTTCTACCGAACGGCGGACCGGCCGACGCTGCGCGGTC
>UQTN01000160.1 GCA_900543945.1 uncultured Collinsella sp.
GAGGCCTCGCGCTGCTGCTTCTGATTACGAGCCATGTGCTACATACCTCCTAGAACTCGAGACCGGCGGCACGAGCACCGTCGGCGAGGGCCTTGACGCGGCCATGGTAGATACGGCCACCGCGATCGAAGGCGACCTTGGTGATGCCGGCCTCGATGGCGCGCTTGCCAACGAGCTGACCGACCTTCTCCGCAGCCTCCTTGTTCGAGGTGTGGGTGCCCTTGAACTCGGCCTCGAGGGTCGAGGCAGAGACGAGCGTCAGGCTGGAGCCCTTGCTGTCGTCGATGATCTGGGCATAGATGTTGGCGTTAGTACGGGTCACGCGAAGACGCGGACGCTCGGAGGTACCCGAGACCTTGCCGCGAACACGACGCTGACGACGCTTGAGGCCTTCCAGCTTCGCCTTATGCTTGTTCATACGTAAACTCCTAAAAAGGTTGATCTTGCCAGCACCTGACGGGGTGCTGGTCTTATGCGAGTGAGTCGGTTACGACTACTTGGCGGCCTTACCCAGCTTGCGGCGGATGTGCTCGCCAACGTAGTGGATACCCTTGCCCTTGTAAGGCTCGGGAGGACGATGACCGCGGATCTCAGCGGCGATCTGACCGACCTGCTGCTTGTTGATACCCTTGACGTTCACGTGGGTGTTGTCGGGAACCTCGAAGGTGATGCCCTCGGGAGCCTCGACGATCACGGGGTGCGAGAAGCCCAGGGAGAACTCGAGGTTCTTGCCCTTCTGCTGCACGCGGTAACCGACACCGGCGAGCTCGAGCTTCTTCTCGAAGCCCTCGGAAACGCCAACAACCATGTTGTGGATGAGGGCGCGGGTGAGGCCGTGGCGGGCACGGGTCTCACGCTCGTCGTCGGGACGGGAAACGGTGAGGACGTTGTCCTCGACGTTGATAGCGAGCTTCTCAAAGACATCGAGCTCGAGCTGGCCCTTGGGGCCCTTGACGACAACGTTGTTGCCGTTGACTGCCACTTCGACTCCGGCGGGAATCTGGACAGGCTTATTACCGATACGAGACACGGTGATCTCCTTTCCTTCTACCTACCGAGCGAATTACCAGACGTAAGCGATGATCTCGCCGCCGACGTTGTGCTTGCGAGCATCGCGGTCGGTCATGACGCCATGGCTGGTGGAAATAATGGCGGTACCAAGGCCACCGCGGACGCGGGGCATGTCGGCAACGCCGGTGTACTTACGCAGGCCCGGCTTGGAAATGCGGCGGATGCCGTTGATGACCTTAGCCTTCTTGGGACCATACTTAAGCGTGATGTGCAGAGTCTTCTGGGGAACGGTGTCCTCGACATCGTAGCCCTCGATGTAGCCCTCCTCGTGCAGAACACGAGCGATCTCGACGAGCTTCTTGCTGCTCGGCATGGAGACCGTGGCCTTGTTCACAGAGTTAGCGTTACGGATGCGCGTAAGCATATCTGCGATCGGGTCTGTAAGGTTCATACAGATTCTCCTTCGTTCTTGATGAACACGTGCTCTTGGTTCTTCGCCGCCCTTAACGGCAAAGCCTAACTAGCGCGTTTTCCCTGTTCCAAACGGATGCTTGAAACGCTGGTAGTGACTTACCAGCTGGCCTTCTTAACGCCGGGAAGCTCGCCCTTGAGTGCAAGCTCGCGGAAGCAGACACGGCACAGGCCGAACTTGCGGTACACAGAGTGCGGACGGCCGCAGCGCTGGCAGCGCGTGTACTCACGAGTAGAGAACTTCTGCTTGCGATTGCACTTGACGATCATCGATGTCTTAGCCACTTATATCCTCCTCACATAGAGTATTGTTCGCCCCAAGCGCCGCCCCCTTGTGGGAACGGCGCTTATAGGGCAGGTGAACCTATTTCTTGAACGGGAAACCGAAGGCGTCCAGAAGGGCCCTGGCCTCCTCATCGGTGTTGGCGGTGGTCACGAAAGTGATGTCCATACCACGCTGGTGATCGACGGAGTCGAAGTCGATCTCGGGGAAGATGAGCTGCTCGGTGACGCCCATGGAGAAGTTACCACGGCCGTCGAAGCTCTTGGCGGAGATGCCGCGGAAGTCGCGGATACGGGGGATCGCGACGGAGGTCAGACGATCGAAGAACTCCCACATACGGTCGCCACGCAGGGTAACCTTGCAGCCGATCGGCATACCGGCGCGCAGGCGGAAGGTAGCAATGGACTTGCGGGCACGGGTGATCATCGGCTGCTGGCCGGTGATGGCGCGCAGGTCGCGCACGGCACCGTCGATGGCCTTGGAATCGGTAGCGGCCTCGCCGACACCCATGTTCACGACGATCTTCTCAAACTTGGGGATCATCATGACGTTCTCGTACTGGAACTTGTCCTGAAGCTGCTGCTTGACCTCGTTGTTGTACTTGGTCTTCAGACGCGGCACATACTTCTCTTCTGCCATTGTTCACTCCTTCTTGGGGTTTTAAGCACGGGGCGTGGCCACGATGGGTTGTCCTCGTGCCTCCTGGCTGCATCCGCGCCGCTCATGGCATTTCGCGGTTTGGACTCGACGCAGCAGGAGCCGACAAAACAATCGGTACTATACGCGCATCGGGAGCGTATTTCCAGAAAAACCTCGTCTGCCTGCACAACTCCACAACTCCCCCGCACAAATGGGTCCCAAAAAGCAGTTGCGGTGAAATACGGACTGTTTAAGCCTGTTAAGCCGCCAAACAGTCCGTATTTCACCGCAACTTATTGATGGGGATGAGACTATCGCTTGCGGGGGACGAGTTTGGTGCGGCGCAGGTGGATCATCTCGGCGGCGATGGAGATGGCAATCTCCTCGGGATCCTCGGCCTCGATGGCAACGCCGATCGGCAGG
>UQTN01000161.1 GCA_900543945.1 uncultured Collinsella sp.
ATACGCGGGCGTTCGGTACGCGTTGCACGGTCGGCGACCATATCGCCCCAAGGGCCGACGGCGCACCCCAGTTCCACGAGCATCTCGCGCGTGGCCTCGCGCATGCTAGTCGCAAAAGCACTGGTCTGCCCCACCGCCTCGTCAGCGCGCCCAAACGCCATGAGCGCGGCGAGATCCTGCCCGCCATCGGCGATACGAATCTTGGAGCTCAACGCACAGGCAATCTCAAAGCGCATGGCGACGTCCTCGTCTGCCCCGCGCGCACCGAACCGGTTGAACACGGCGCTCATGCGCGTGCGCGGCACACCTACTCGACTTGCCAGTTCGATGACGCGCGACGCCGATGTCGCGGACGACACCGCCGCATCGCCAACGACCAGGCAACGGTCGCTCGCCGCCACCGCAGCCGCCACGGCGTCGCCCCAAAAGACCGAGGTATCGATAAAGACCACGTCGGATTCGCGACGCAGAACATCAAGCAGTAGCTCCACCGGACGCGCCATGAGCTCAGCTTGCTCGGGCGCCGCGACGGGACCCCAGAGCGTAACGCCCGGCGCCACGCGCATCGATGTGGCTACGATATCCGGCTCGGTGAGCGTGCCCGCCGCCGACGGCTCGATAAGTGCCGCCATATCGCGCGGAGCATCGACGCCTAACAAGTCGTAAAGGTTTCCAAACATCAGGTCCAGGTCGAGCACGGCGGCACGCAAGCCCAACAGCGACGATGTGTGTGCCATGGTGGCAACGATCGTCGACTTGCCGCAACCGCCCGAACCCGAAATGGCGCAGATGACCAGAGCTCGATGCGGCGAAGCGGCAGCGTCTGCCGGCGGCATCGGAGGCGGCGGGGCGGGCGTCGGTGGCAGCGCCCCCGTCTCCCCCGCCGCAACCACACGCTGCGTCCAAGCCGGCATGGCAGCTTGTTCGGTCTGCGAGGCAGGCTCGTTCTGCGCAATCTGCTCATGCTGCATTAGCGACAACTCGCCGCACCCGGCAAAGCCCTCAACTTCGTCGAGTTCATCCACCAGATTCACGCCGTGCACGTATCCCATATCTACAGCCGGGGAGTCGCCAGCATGCTGCGCCGGCCCTCCAGCGTCATCGCATACAAGGGGGTTCCGGGGGCGCCGACCATGCTCGGCTTCCGCTTTTCCATAATCATCAACACGCGGGCCTCTTGTAGCGCGAGGCGCCCCGGGTTCCCTATCAACAAAAGCATCGGGCTCAATCGTCATGCGCCGATCGGAATCAACCGCTCCCTCGCCCGCGCGCCCGTTGCCGCATATACTGTGTGCAGCGATGACCTCGGTCGCCCCCGCGCGAAACAGCCCCTCGATATCCGACGGATCGAGCGCTTCTATCAACACGACCACGCGACTCACGCGGCCTTCGGCCGTCAGGCGCGCAACAGTCTTGCGCACATCTTCGGTATCAAACAGAGACGCCGCGATGATGGCAGCCCCGCGGCGCGACGGAAACGCCCGCGCCATGGAAACCAGCCCGTCCAGGTCACCCACGCGAAGCACCTGTGCACCCGCATCACGGCCCTCGACTTCCCGCTGCAACAGCCCGTAATCGCCGCACGCGCAGCACGCAAGCCAGATCGCCTTCATCACTCGTCGCCTCCGCTCTTTTTGCCACGCGCCGTGGCGGGAATCGTCAAGCTGACCGTTCCCTTGCCCGAGGCTCCCAGCAGTTCCTTGACGTCTTCGGGGTCAGCCGCCAGCGTCACCCATTCGATCTTGCCCTCGCGCGTGGCACCGGAATCCTCACTGGTATCGATCACGTGCGCGCCGCACAGCCGATCGGTCACGCCGTCCTTTTGCACGTACACGTCCACGTAGCTGCCCACGCCCGTGGCACCGCCGACCGAGTGCTCGGCATCGACCGCCACCGAAACGGCAACCTTGCCCTTAGGCACCTCGAGCTTGCGGCTCTCGGCCTTGGTGTAGACATTGCAGATCACGGCGTTTTTGGGAATACGCGAAGTCGTCACGTCGCCGCGCACCTGGCGCAGCTCGGTCGCCGCGTCACGCGGCAGCAGACTCGTCAGCCATTCCTGGGTTATGACATTGGTCTCATCGAGGGTCTCACCCACATCGATATCGCGCGCCGCGACGCATACCTCGACGCGATCGCCACCGTACTTGGCCAAGGTCTCAGCCTGGACCTGTTCGGCTTGCGAGCGGATCGACGAGCCGTAAACCATGCAGAGCAGAGCAGCGAGCACGCCCGCGACCAGACTGATGGCGATGCGCTTGCTCTTGTTCACGGCCGCTCCTCTCATGGCAGTGCCGGGCGAATGCCCGTACCACCATTGTCTGGGCGGCCAGAGTGCAAAGCGGCGCAATCGCAATCTTGGTTTTCGATGTCAAACCAATCGCTGACCAAAAGCTGACCAGCCCGTCAAGCTCGTGGCAAGGTTTTGGTCAGCACGTCAGCAAACTGCATGTTTCGAGGCTTTTCCGCAGCAAAAAAGCCGCCTCCCGAACAGTTGGGAGACGGCTGTCATAGGAAAAATCAATTACAGATGGACATCGGGATCGAGCATTTGAGCGCTCACGCGCATGGATGACGCCAGGTTTTGGAACGTTTCCAGACGCAGGCTGTCGATCTGCCCGGCGTCCTCGGCCTCGCGAACGGCGCAACCCGGCTCATGGACATGCGTGCAATCGCCAAACCGGCACGCACGCGATGCCTCGACAATCTCGGGAAAGGCGCGCGCCAGACCCCGCTCGTGACCCACGAGCGGCAGGCTGCGCAGGCCCGGGGCATCGGCGATCACGCCGGCGTCGCCCGGCAGTGCCACCATCAC
>UQTN01000162.1 GCA_900543945.1 uncultured Collinsella sp.
ACACCGGCGGCTCCATTCGCCAGCCGGCGTCGCTGTGCGGCGTGGTGGGCTTTAAGCCCACGTATGGCGCCGTGAGCCGTTACGGCGTGGTCGCCTTTGGCTCGTCGCTCGACCAGGTGGGTCCCTTTGGCCGCACGGTCGAGGATGTCGCGCTGGCCATGAACGCGCTTACCGGCGCGGGCCATGATCCGTACGACTGCACCAGCCAGGATTGCGCCGTCGACTTTACCGAGCATCTCAACGACAGCATCGAGGGCAAGCGCGTGGGCATCATCCCCGCGTTTATGGAGGCCGAGGGCCTGACGCCCGAGGTCAAGGCCGCTGTTCAGCGCGCCGCCCAGGAGCTGCAGAACCAGGGCGCCGAGCTCGTGGAGGTCGACCTGCCGCACCTGGACGCCGCCATCGCCGCCTACTACGTCATCGGCCCGGCCGAGGCGTTCTCCAACCTGGCCCGCTTCGACGGCATTCGCTACGGCTATCAGGAGGAGGGCTGCGCCAACCTGTCCGATCAGAGCTCGCTGTCGCGCGCCCACGGCTTTGGCGCCGAGGCCAAGCGTCGTCAGATGCTCGGCGCCTACCTGCTGAGCTCGGGCGTGTACGACAAGTACTACTACGCTGCGCAAAAGGCCCGCACGCTCATCACGCAGGACTACGACGCCGCGTATGCCAAGGTGGACACCATCCTCATGCCCGCCTCGCCGCGCACGGCCTTTAAGTTTGGCGAGATCAGCGACCCCACGCAGATGTACCTTTCGGACCTGTACACCATCTCGCTCAACATTTGCGGCAACGGCGGTATCTCGGTGCCGCTGGGCCTGGGCGAGGATACTCATCTGCCCGTTTCTGCCCAGCTGGTGGGTCCGGCCTTTAAGGACCGTCAGCTGCTCACGTTTGCCCGCGCCTTGGAGCGCGGCTTTGCCGATGCCGCCACGGGTGCGCCCGTGCTTTCCGTCGCGCCCGATTTTGCCGGGAAGGGAGGCGAGCTGTAATGAAGGAGCTTTCCGAGGTCCTGCAGGATTGGGAGGCCGTGATAGGCCTGGAGATCCACACCGAGCTCACCGCACTCGATACCAAGATGTTCTGCAATTGCAAGCTCAGCCACGATGACGAGCCCAACGCCAACGTGTGCCCGGTGTGTCTGGGCCTGCCCGGCGCCCTGCCGGTGCCCAACAAGCGCGCCATCGAGAGCATCGTCAAGGCCGGTCTCGCCACCAACTGCGAGATCCAGCGCCACTCGATGTTCTACCGCAAGCACTACTTCTATCCCGATATGGCCAAGAACTTCCAGACCACGCAGGGTCCGGTCGCCTTTGCCATGTACGGTCACCTGGACCTGGACGTGACCGGTCGCGGTGCCGCCGAACGCCCCGACTGCGCGTTTGGCGAGGCCGAGGCCCAGAGCCTGGCGAGCGCCTCGGCCAACGCCGAGGGCCTGTCCACGTCCATGACGTCGACCATGCGCGAGGGCAACCAGCGTGCCGGCCACCTGGCCAGCTACGATGCATCTAACCTGCAGATGCCTGAGCGTCGCGAGGACGGTTCCTACACGGTGCCCATCCGCATCCTGCGCATCCACATGGAGGAGGACGCCGCCAAGATGGTCCACGTGGGTGGCACCGAGGGCCGCATTACCGCCGCGGCCGAGTCGCTCGTCGACTACAACCGCTGCGGTACGCCGCTGATCGAGCTCGTCACCGAGCCCGACCTGCGCACGCCCGAGGAAGCGCGCCTGTTTATGGAGAAGCTCCGTCGCATCTTTGTGACGCTGGGCATTTCGGACTGCTCCATGGAGAAGGGTTCCATGCGCTGCGACGGCAACGTGTCGCTGCGCCGCCGCGGCGAGACCAAGCTGGGCACCAAGACCGAGCTCAAGAACCTCAACTCGTTTAAGAGCCTGCACGACGGCCTTGCCTACGAGATTTGCCGTCAGGCCGAGGTGCTCGAGGAGGGCGGAATCATCTATCAGGAGACCCGCCACTGGGAGCCCAGCCGTAAGCGCACCGTGGTTATGCGTGTGAAGGAGACGGCCGACGACTATCGCCTGTTCCCCGATCCCGATCTGGCGCCGTTCGATCTGGACGACGAGTTCATCGACCGCTGCCGCGGCGAGATCCCCGAGCTGCCCGATGCCAAGCGCGCCCGCTTTGAGGCCGATTTTGGCATTAAGGCGGCCGATGCCGAGCAGATCGCCGGCGACCCGGAGTTTGCCGAGTTCTTTGAGGCCGCTGCTGCCGGCATGGCTGGCAAGGAGGCCCAGACGGTCGCGAACCTGCTGGTCAATGAGATGATCGCCTACCTCAAGGGCGCGGGCGTGTCGCTCGCCGAGTCTGGCATCGCGCCGGCTCAGGTGGCGGCGCTTGCCAGGCTGCTGGCGACCGATGCCATCAGCTCTAACCAGGCGCACGAGGTCTTTGAGGCCATGGCCCAGACCGGCGACGACCCCAACAAGATCGTAGACGAGCGCGGTATGCGTCAGGTGAGCGATGCCGGCGCGCTGCAGCCGATTGTGGACGAGGTGCTGGTAAACTGTGCCGATCAGGCGCAGCAGTATCGTGACGGCAACCAGAAGGTCATCGGCTTTTTGGTGGGCCAGTGCATGAAGGCGAGC
>UQTN01000163.1 GCA_900543945.1 uncultured Collinsella sp.
TGGGCGCGCCCGGCGCGGGCAAGCTCGACGCCGCGTGGGCGCTCGCCCAAGCCTTCCTGTGCGAGCAGGACGGCTGCGGCGCATGCGACAGCTGCGTGCGCGTCGCGCGCCATACGCATCCCGACGTGCACTATTACACGCCCGAGAGCGCCACGGGCTACCTCATCGCCCAGACCCGCGAGCTGCTCGACGACGTGCCCCTGGCGCCCATCCGTGCCAAGGCCAAGGTCTACATCATCGACCGTGCCGAGCAGCTGCGCGCCAACACCGCTAACGCGCTGCTCAAAACACTCGAGGAGCCGCCCGAGGGCGTCATGTTCATCTTGCTGGGCACCTCGGCAGACGTGATGTTGCCCACCATCGTGAGCCGCTGCCAGTGCGTGCCGTTTCGGCTGGTGTCGCCCGCCGTGGCCGCGCGTGCCGTGAGTCGCGCCACCGGTCAGGACCCTGCGCGTTGCCGCATAGCCGTCGCCGTAGCGGGAAGCCCCACGCGTGGCATCGAGTTCCTCAAGAGCGCCGAGCGCCAGGATGCTCGCCGCCAGATGGTCCGTGCCATCGATTCGCTCATCGCCGCCGACGAGGCCGATGTGCTCAGCCGCGCCAAGTCGCTCATCGTCGCCGTTAAGGCGCCGCTCGCCGAGGTCAAGTCCACGCAGGAAAAGGTGCTCGAGCAAAACGCCGATTACCTGTCGCGTGGAGCATTGAAGCAGCTTGAGGACCGCAACAAGCGCGAACTCAACGCGCGCGAGCGTTCGGGTATCATGGAAGCGCTGGCGAGCGCGCGGACGCTTATGCGCGACGTGCTGCTGACGCTTCAGGACGAGGCAGCCGACGTAGTGAACGAGGACGTGCGCGACACGATCGGGCGGCTTGCCGCCGCGACCAATGTTGCGGGTGCCACGCGGGCGCTCGAGGCAGTCGCGACCGCCGAGCGCAACATTGCCAGAAACGTTACTCCCCAGCTGGCCATCGAGGTCATGCTGTTCGATATCAGGAAGGCACTGAAATGCCGTTAGTCGTACCCGTTAAGTTTACCTACGCCTCGCGCGACCTGTGGTTCGATCCGCAGGATTTGGATATCCTCGAGGCCGATTATGCCATTTGCTCCACCGAGCGCGGAACCGAGATCGGCCTGGTCACGGCCGATCCCTTCGAGGTGCCGCAAGACGAGATCGGTCAGCCGCTCAAGCCCGTGCTGCGCGTGGCGAGCGACATCGACCTGCAGCTTGCCGACGACCTGGCCATCCAGGGCGACGAGGCCATGGTCGACTTCCGCCGCCTGGTCAAGGAGCTCGACCTCGAGATGAAGCCGGTCGGCGTCGAGTACCTGTTTGGCGGCGAGAAGGCCGTGTTCTACTTTGCGGCCGAGGAGCGCGTCGATTTTCGTCAGCTCGTCAAGGACCTGTCCTCGACGCTGCACATTCGCGTCGACATGCGCCAGATCGGCGTGCGCGACGAGACCCGCCTGGTGGGCGGCTATGCCCAATGCGGACAGGAGCTCTGCTGCACGCGCTTTGGCGGACAGTTTGAGCCCGTCTCGATCCGCATGGCAAAAGAGCAGGACCTGCCGCTCAACTCGTCCAAAATCAGCGGCGTGTGCGGCCGCCTGATGTGCTGCTTGCGCTATGAGTTCGAGGCGTACAAGGACTTTAAGAGCCGTGCGCCCAAAAAGAAGACGCTCATCGATACGCCGCTTGGCAAGGCGCGTATTCAGGAATATGACACGCCGCGTGAGCAGCTGGTGCTGCGCCTGGAGAACGGCAAAGTCTTTAAGGTCAACCTGGCCGATATGACGTGCTCGGAGGGCTGCAGAAAGAAGGCCGCCGAGCAGGGCTGCAACTGCCGCCCCGACTGCGTGACGCGCGACGTGCTCGAGCGCATCGAGTCGCCCGAGATGCGCCTGGCGCTCATGGAGCTCGATCGCGAGAACGGCGTCGACGTGGGCGATGGTCTGTCGAGCGCCGACCGTCTTGCCGGCACGTCGATGCCCAAGCGCCGTCGTCGCGATGCTGAATCCGATGCTCGCGCCGGTCAGGGCCAGGGCGAGGGCCGTGGCCGCGGAAAGGGCCGTGGTAAGGACGAGGCACCCGAGGCCGAGGA
>UQTN01000164.1 GCA_900543945.1 uncultured Collinsella sp.
CCGGCAGTTTAGGAACGTCCCTAACTGCCGGCTCGGGAACGACAAAGCGCTAGTTCACCTCGACAGGCTTGGCGCCGGGATAACGCTCCTCAAAGTCTAGGCGGTACTTATTGTCATTGGTGCCCGCCACGTTGTCGCGCGACAGCGGCGCCACGATCTCATTCTTGTGGTCCGCAGGCTTGGCGTATTTCAGACTGATCTCCCAGGCATCACAGATTGCGTCAATGCGGTGATCCAGGTCGTCGTACAGGGCGATGATGTCCTTCCAGGAGCTGTAGTTTTTGGAGCTCGTCGGGACGTCCAGGTCCTCGACGATGTCGTAATACTGCTCGATGGTGTCCTCCGTGCGCTCGGCGACGTCGGCGAGATTTTGACGGGTGGTTCGATCCTCTTCCAGATAGTTGCCGTTGAAGTTCTGCGCGCAGCCACGGACCTGGCTGTCAAGATCTTCGAGCAGGTCGTAGTATTCGCTCAGGCGACGGTAGAGGTTCTGCTCAGAGAGCGTTGCTTCGCCGCCATCCTCGTCGTCATCGTCATCATCGTCGTACAGGCTGTTGGGATCGCCGAGAGGCTTTAGGTCATCGTCGTCGACGTCATGGTGCAGCTTAGCTACCTCGGCAGTCGTCTGCGTGGCGGCGTTGTCGAACGGTCTGATTGCAAAGAAGATGACCAGGGCGATGATGATCGCCACCAGCACAACGATAACGGCGATAAGCGGCCCGGTGCCGCTCTTTTTGGAAGCGGGGGTCTGTGGCGAAGCGGGCGCGTATGCGGGAGCCGGCTGCTGTTGGGGCGAGCCGCTCGCGACGGGTATGCGCTGCGTGGTCTCGACGGCCTCGGTCCTTGCGGCGGGGTCGGGGCTATAGGCGAGGGAGTCGTCCGCCTTGGCTTGCGGCGTATCAAGGGAGCCGGTCTGCTCAAAAGCGGGCTGGCTATCGCTCACGGCTGTTTGCTCAACGGGTGCACCGCACGAGGTGCAGAACTTGGCATCATCTGCAAGAAGCTTGCCGCACGAGGCACAATACCGAGACATTGCCACTCCTTTCGCCACATTTCAATGCAATACGACGATTATACCCAGCATCCAAAATTCCCCATCATAAGTTGCGGTGAAATAGGGACTGTTTGGCGGTCTCAGAGCTTCAATCAGTCCCTATTTCACCGCAACTTTGGAAAGGCGCCTTTAGCCATTGGGGACGCGCCGAGCACTGGGGTATCATGGCTTAGTTGATATATCTGCATTTACGCGCCTTGTAGGAAGGGGCTGCGCCCATGGCTTTTGAGCCTGCTCAACATAGCTTTATCACGCTCGAGGGCGTCGACGGTGCCGGCAAGTCCACGCAGGCGCACCTGCTCGCCCGTGCGCTCGAGCTCGCTGGCCACCAGGTTGTGAGCCTGCGCGAACCGGGCGGCACTGCCATCAGCGAAAAGATCCGTGCTCTGTTGCTCGACCCCGCCAATACGGCGATGGGCGACACCTGCGAGTTGCTGCTCTACGAGGCAGCGCGCGCCCAGTTGGTGCACGAGGTCATCGCACCCGCCCTTGCTGTCGGCAAGGTGGTACTGTGTGACCGCTTCTACGATTCCACAACCTGCTACCAGGCGTTTGCCGACGGCCTCGATCGCCAGATGGTACGCGACGCCAACAACCTGGCCGTCGCGGGAACACACCCGGCGCTCACACTCGTCTATCACATCGCGCCCGAGCAGGCGGCGCTGCGCATGGCAGCCCGTGGCGCGGCAGATCGCATGGAGGCAAAAGGCGTGGCATTCCAGGAGCGTGTCTACCAGGGCTTTTGCGCAATCGCTGCCGAGGAGCCAAACCGCGTAAAGCTCATCGACGCCACTGCGACCGTCGAGGAAGTCTTCGAGAAGACGGTCGAGCAGGTTCGCGCGTATGGTCTCGACATTCCGCAGGAAGCCGTTGCCGCCGCGCTTGCCAAGGAGGCCGAGTAGCATGGCCCCCGCTCAGGCAAGCCTGCTGGCCAAGCTCGACACCCAAGAGCGCGTGCGCGACTTTTTGACCAATGCCGTCGCTAGCGGTCGCGCGTCG
>UQTN01000165.1 GCA_900543945.1 uncultured Collinsella sp.
GTCATGCTGCCTTTGAGCAGGGTGGTATGGGCGGCGGCGGTTTTGGCGGCGGCGGACTGGGTAAGTCCGGCGCGCGCGTGATCGCCTCCAAGGACGTGGGCGTGACCTTTAAGGACGTCGCCGGCCAGGAAGAGGCCAAGGAGTCTCTCAAGGAGGTCGTCGACTTTCTGGAGAAGCCGCAGCGCTACGAGGAGATCGGCGCCAAGCTGCCGCGCGGTGCTCTCCTTGTTGGCCCTCCGGGTACCGGTAAGACCCTGCTTGCCAAGGCTGTTGCCGGCGAGGCCGGTGTTCCGTTCTTTAGCATTTCGGGCTCTGAGTTCGTTGAGATGTTTGTTGGTCGCGGCGCTGCAAAGGTTCGTGACCTGTTTAAGCAGGCCAAGGAAAAGGCCCCGTGTATCGTCTTTATCGATGAGATCGATACAATCGGCAAAAAGCGTGACGGCGGCGGCTTTAGCGGAAACGACGAGCGCGAGCAGACGCTCAACCAGCTGCTGACCGAGATGGACGGCTTCGATAACCACAAGGGTATTGTTGTCCTCGCTGCCACCAACCGTCCCGACAGCCTCGATCCGGCCCTGTTGCGCCCCGGCCGCTTTGACCGCCGCATCCCCGTCGAGCTGCCCGACCTGACCGGTCGTAAGAACATCCTCGAGCTCCACGCCAAGAGCGTGAAGACCCAGCCGCCGATCGATCTGACCGCGATTGCCCGCGCCACGCCCGGTGCCTCGGGCGCCGACCTGGCCAACATCATCAACGAGGGCGCGCTGCGTGCCGTCCGCGAGGGTCGCAAGCGCGCGACTCAGGATGACTTTGAGGAGTCGGTGGAGGTCGTCATCGCCGGCCAGCAGCGTAAGTCCACGGTTCTGTCCGACCACGAGAAACAGGTCGTGTCCTATCACGAGATCGGCCATGCCATCGTTGCCGCCCGCCAGAAGGGTTCTGCGCCGGTTACCAAGATCACCATCGTGCCGCGTACGAGCGGTGCTCTGGGCTACACCATGCAGGTCGAGGAGGATGAGCGCTTCCTGACCACGCGCCAGGAAGTCCTGGACAAGCTCGCTGTCTATTGCGGTGGCCGTGCAGCCGAGGAGCTTATCTTTGGCGAGATGACGACCGGTGCCGCCAACGATATCGAGCAGGCCACCAAGCTCGCCCGCAACATGGTGACGCGCTTTGGCATGTCCGATGAGTTTGGCATGATGGCGCTTGGTACCGTTCAGAATGCGTACCTCAACCAGGATACGTCGCTCACCTGCGCCCCCGGTACGGCCGAACGCGTGGACGCGATCGTCGCCAAGCTGATCGAGGATGCGCACGACCGCGCTCTGCAGATCCTCAAGGAGAACAAGTTTAAGCTCCATGAGCTGGCTCGTTATCTGTACAAGAAGGAGACGATCACGGGCGAGGAGTTCATGAATCTCCTCACGCGCGAGAATCCGCTGATGCCAAAGCAGCAGTAATACTGGTTGCGCAGTGTCTATCGCCCCATTTGAGTGTCCATCTCAAATGGGGTGTTTTGCGTGGGGAGAGTTGAATATGAAAATCGTGGTAAGTGCCTGCTTGATGGGCGAGAGCTGCAAGTATAACGGGCTCGATAACTACCATCGCGAGCTGGTCGAAGCGTGCGAATGCACGGGGACCGAGGTACTCTTGGTGTGCCCTGAGGTCTTTGGCGGCCTGCCCACGCCGCGCAAGCCGTCCGAGATTGTGAACGGCGAGGTCCGTACCTGCGAGGGCATTTCGGTCGATCGCGAGTTTCGCCTGGGTGCCCAACGTGCGCTCGATATGTGCGAACAGGCGGGCGGCCCGTCCGAGATTGTTGCGTGCATTTTGCAGGATCGCAGTCCGTCGTGCGGCGTGGGCCATATCTACGACGGATCCTTCAGCGGCACGCTCACTGTGGGCAATGGTGTTTTTGTCGATCTGCTGCTGCGTCACGGGTACCGTGTGATTCCGGCTAGCGAGTTCGATCCCAGCATACTGGAACATTGTCCACAGCACTCGAACCCAACACTTCCTCACGGGTGACCGTTTTGGCAT